>CALLLL010000294.1 GCA_938082445.1 uncultured bacterium | reverse complement strand
CATCGACGCATCCACATCCGAATCTGTTCGTGCCGCTATCCAAGCGATGGGCATTATCGAAGAAGTTTAATCAACTGGAGAATTTCTACTATGCAACGCATCCTATCGGCCCTCAGCCTGATCACGCTTTTAAGTGTTAGTCCAGTATTTGCCGATTCGCTTGTAGGAACTAAAGAAATCCCCTTTGAAGTGAAGCGGATTTGGAACGATGCGCCCCACAATGCCTTCACCGATATCCTGCGTTGGAAAGGCGATTTCTATTGTACCTTCCGCGAAGGCACTGGGCACATCCCCGCCGAGACCGAAGGCATCGGCGACGGTACGATTCGCATTTTAAAGTCGGCTAAAGGAGAGGAGTGGACTTCGGTTGCACTCTTGACTTTTAAAGACATCGATCTGCGCGATCCCAAATTATCCATCACACCCGATAAACGTTTGATGATTTCCATGGGTGGCTCCAACTATGACGGCAGAACCCTCGTGGATCGTGAGCCTTATGTGTCTTTCTTGGATAGCCCTAAGGGTACTGTAACCAAGCCTCGCCCCATCGTGGTGGATGACACCATTGGCGAAGATCCCGGTTGGTTATGGCGCGTGACCTGGCACAAAGGCGTCGGCTACGGCGTAAGTTACCGTAGCATCCAAAATGAAATCTGGGAAGTACTCCTTGTAAAAACCACTGACGGCATTCACTACACCTTAGTTGACATGCTAGAACTTCCCGGACGTCCCAATGAGTCCACAGTGCGCTTTGACAAGCAGGGTAAAATGTTCATTGTCGTGCGCAATGAAGATAAAGAACGGCGCGGACACATTGGTCACAGTACTGCGCCCTATACTGACTGGACTTGGAACGACATACCTCAAAAACTCGGTGGTCCTGACATGATTTTCATGCCCGATGGCGAATTGCTCTTGGGTACACGTCAATACAGCAGTCCCACGCAAACAATTGTGGGCCATCTGTGCCCCAAAGGGTCCTTTACCAAATACGCGACCTTTCCCAGTGGCGGTGATACCTCCTATCCCGGCTTTGTGATTTACAAGCGTAAGCTCTGGATGTCATACTATGCTTCACACGAGGGAAAAACCTCCATCTACCTCGCCACCATGAAGCTCAAAGACATTAAGGAGCGAAACACTTCCTTAGGTCACTAGGAACAATAAGATGCCCGATGCCAATGCTATCCAAGAAGGTTTTAAGGATGTCCAAAATGACATCTGCTCGTTCTTGAATGAACACAATTCCAAAAGCTATCAAGAAGATTGCTGGAAATATGAAAAAGGCAATGGCGGCGGTATAACTCGTGTATGGGCCGATGGCGATCTGATTGAAAAAGGCGGGGTAAACTTCTCAGCTATCCGTGGAACCTCCTTACCCCAAAGTGCCGCAACCAAGTTTAAAATTCCTGAAGGGACCGAATTCTTAGCGACAGGTGTGAGTTTGGTCATTCACCCCTGGAGTCCATTTGTTCCTACCATTCACATGAATATCCGTTATTTCGAAGCGGGCGATGTGGCGTGGTTCGGTGGTGGAATCGATCTCACTCCCTGTTATCCTGTAAAAGATCAAATCATCAATTTCCACGAAACACTCAAAGATGTCTGTGATCGTTCCGGTCATGATTATGCTAAAGACAAAGCCACCTGCGATGATTATTTTTATCTGCCTCACCGTGATGAAACGAGAGGCGTGGGCGGTATATTCTTCGACCACTTACAAGGCGACCTCGATACACATTTCGACTACGCTAAAAACCTTGGCTATGCCTTCAAAGATCTCTATCGACCCTTCATTGAATCCAATCGGGATCAGGAGTACACAGAGGATCAACGCAATTTTCTTCTTTATCGTCGCGGACGCTATGTAGAATTCAATCTCGTTTATGACCGAGGGACCATATTCGGTCTGCAATCCAAAGGGCGCATCGAATCAATCCTGATGTCCCTACCCGCTACTGCACATTGGGCCTATGATTATAGACCTGAACCCGGTACCCCTGAACATACACTTACTGATTTTTATCTCAAACCCCAAGATTGGGTTAATATGGATTAGGGCTGGCTGTAGCGGTCATCATTGGCAATATGCTACATTCAACGGGTGAATACAAACGCTTCAAAAAACCATCATCTTACCCTTAACCGACCGTTGGTGTTGGTTGCCATTTCCTTTTGGATTGGTGTATTGATTGTGGCATTGATATGGACCATTTCCTTTTGGTGGTTACTCTCCTTAGCAGCCGTATCTTTGGTAGTTTGGCGTGGCTTACCCGATCGCTTTCGCTATGCCCACTATCCCCTCGCGCTGTTATTTTCCATCACAGGCGCGTTTGTGTGGAGTGTTCACAATGCTGGCCCCTCGGGCGATAGTTTACAGGAGTTGGTGCTCGCTTCACATGAGGAAGAAATTTTTACGCTCACAGGCCGAGTAGAACGCAGCGATATCTTGCTGGAAGGCGACGATTACGTTCAATGCTATTTACGGGTTGAATCCTACTCCCCAGGTATTAGTCATACACAGGTTCCGGTGCAAGGCGGTTTACTTATTCGGTGGTCCAAGCCTGATGGTCCGCTGTATCATTCGGAACTCATTACTGTCTATGGAAAAGTGTTACCTACGTTACAGCGGGCCAATCACGATGTACGAGGTGTGGAAAATCACCACCGTTTAAACAACGTTCATTCATCGATTCGATTGAGTGGGCTCCAAGAAGTTCGACGTCACGATAATGTGAAGCGTACATCGATAAGCTATTGGGCCTCACGCTTAAGACAAAACATTGCTGAGCGTCTAGTCGAAGTGGTTCCTGATTCTGCACAGGGTTTTGTGCTCACGGTATGGCTTGGCGATCGTCGTCGCGTGGCCGGAGATACCTATACCACTTTTCTCGAATCCGGCACCGCTCACATCCTCGCTGTGTCCGGTGTGCATATAGGACTCATATTCATTACCGTATCGTATTTCTTGCGTCTCTTCATTCGCCACCCAAGACATCGAATAATTTTAACCCTACTCGCCGTAACACTATTTGCGTTTGTCGCCGGAGCACGTATCTCCAGTCTACGTGCCGCCATCATGATTGGTCTTTACCTCATGTCCGAGTGGTTTGATCGTGAACCTGATGCCCCGACAGCGCTGAGTCTTGCCGCGCTCATCTTCGGTATCCATAACCCCAATGTGATTTTTATGCCTGGATTCCAACTATCCTTTTTAAGCATTGCTTCTATATTGCTATTCCACGATGGCATAGCAGGATTCATCGGAAAATGGCCTCGTGCTTTACAAGAAGGGATCTCTTCCACACTGGCTGTGCAGATTTTGCCTCTCCCCGCTGCGATTTCCGCTTTTCATGTCCTTCCTATCTCTGGTGTCCTATTAAATTTAATCATTCTGCCACTCTTATCTATTGTGCTTTGGCTCGCCTTCATGACCACGCTTACTGCCTATTTGATTCCACCCGCAGCCATCTGGTTTGCCAATGCTATGTTGCCCATCGTGCAACTCATCGAATTCCTTGCGCAGTGGACTTCTCAATTTAAACTGAGCCATGTATACCTCAGTAGCCCAAGCGGTCTATCCATTCTGGCCTACATACTATCCGTTGGAGTATTTTGGTGGTGGCTCAATCAAAAGAAACGGCGGCATGCATTGCTGGTCGCCAGCATGGCCTTGCTTGTGTTTTGTGCCATTGCCTGGAAGCCTTGGACCTATACACCCAATATGACATTCCTGGATGTTGGACATGGTGATGCCGCGGTTGTACAAACGACCGATCGCAAAACAATTCTCATTGATGGCGGCAATGCCAATCAGTATGTTGATATGGGTAAGCAAGTCGTAGCGCCATATTTATGGGCGCAACACATCAACAAAATCGATGCCATATTTGTCTCGCATTCAGACAGTGATCATGTCGGTGGCCTGCATTATATCCTTGAACATTTTCCCGTTGAGCAGGTTTACACCGCGCCGGATTTTGGGTCTACTCCCGAAGGGCAACAATTCCTGGATTCCTGTGCACGTACCCAAACCCCCGTGGCTACCTTGTCCAGGGATGACGTTCTAAGCATTGGCGATGCAAAGATTCAAGTGATCCATCCCAACCCTGAAGCCATGGACACAATGAATGACAACGATCGATCCCTTGTATTTACACTTGAGTTTCCCGGACTTCGCACCCTCTTTACGGGTGATATAGAAAAGGCTGGCGAGCATAGGGCATTTTTGACGCATACGGTTCATGTTGATCTCATCAAAGTTCCACACCACGGTTCCAGTACATCAAGTACGCCCATGTTGTTCAAAGCAGTGTATGCCGATCACGCCGTAGTATCTTCTGGATTGCGTCGCAATAAACCACTAGCCCGAGCGGAAGTTATTCAGAGCTACCGAAATTGGGGGATGACTGTCCACCGTAGTGACTACGGTGGAAGTATTCGCGCACAGAACATAAACGGCGAAGTGGTAGTGACTCATGCCCGTGCGCAGCAAGGTGTGGTTGAGCGCGAATAATTACTTCGCGCTAGACAACATCTGCACAAATACTTTAAATATATCCGGATCAATATCCCCTGACATTTTGTCCTGCATCATTTTTAATGCTGAAAAAGAGTCTGCCGCATTGTTATACGAACGCTTGGTGGTTAAAGCATCAAAGATTTCGCAAATGGTTACAATACGCACATACTTAGGGATTTGATTCCCTCGATACTCATCCGGATAGCCCTTACCACTCAATTTCTCATGGTGATGGAGCACAATATTTAAGACTACTTCATCAATAATGCCGTGGGTTTTTAAAGTTTCTGCACTCCACACCGGATGCTTACGCATAATTTTCCATTGCGCACTATTTAAAGGAGTTTCTTGATTCAATAAATTTTTATCGATGTTGGCTTTGCCTAAATCAATTAACAATGCGCCCAAGCTAAAATTGTACACCCACCCCATATCCCGAATACCCACTTTTTTTACCATACACAAACTGTACATCAAAACATTTACACCATGCGTTGCAATGGAATATTTATAATTGCAGACCTTGAGGAAATGTTCGAAAAAATCTTCTGTAGCAAATACGAATTCCGAAATAGTAATGACCAATGCTCGAGCGCGGGGAACCAAATTGGGTGCTTCAATAAGGGTGAGTAAGCCCTCCATCACATTCTGTGCATTGCTGTAAATTAACTGGATTTTATCCGCTAAAGATATTTCGTCAATCGCCAGTATTTGTGCGAGATGTTTTTCCACATACCCCGTCCACAATTCCAGTTCTGCATCATTGATATAAATTGACTTGTTTTCTTCCAAGTCAATTAACTTGTTGAGTGTATCGGTATCGATGACTGTGTCGTGACGACAATGCAACACCGGATCGGAATCGCCTTCCTCGGCGGTGTGCAGATCAAAATCGGTCACAATGCCCAATATCAACGAACGTGCATGGATCTTGATAAACCCCGGTTTGTCCGATTCGGTGCTAGGGGTTTCCTCTGAAGTTTCCTCATTGGTGGTTTCGGTTGCTTCAGTTTCCGTGCTCTCCTCAACATCTTTTGTTGGCTCTTCGGTAGCGATAAGCAAATCTCCCCTCTAAGTAAACTGCGCATACTTAAAAAAATACTACTTGCGTAAACGTTTACTGTCAAGCAAAAAAATATAAAGTTAAGTGTTAGATGCCTGACATTTTTTGAATTGAAACTTGTAACACCCTATTATCTTTGCTTAAATAGCTATTCACGTACTTAATCTCAGCTTAGCCACAAGGAATCACCATGCGAATTATCACTACTCTTTTTATTACACTCCTGTCCATTCAGGCCCATGCCGAAGAAATTCTTAAATATACCCATGGCCCCGATTCCCTTGTTCAAGATGGAGTCCCCCAAGGCACCGTCACACAACATCAGTTCACCACCAGCAAAGTCTATGAAGGCACCACCCGCGACTACTGGCTCTATGTGCCCTCTCAATACGACCCCAAGACACCTGCCTGTGTCATGGTCTTCCAAGACGGCGGCAGCTATGTCAGCCTCACCCGCGACTTCCGTACCCCCACCGTATTTGACAATCTCATCCACAAAGGTGAAATGCCCGTCACCATCGGCATCTTCATCAACCCCGGCGAATTCGCCCCGAAAAAAGAAGGCCAGAAACCCCGCCGTAACCGCTCCGTGGAATACGACACCCTCTCCGATGCCTACGCCCGATTCATCATCGAAGAAATGCTTCCCGAAGTCGGCAAATCCTACAACCTTACCGACGATCCCAAAGGCCGCGGCATCTGCGGCATCAGCTCCGGCGGCATTTGCGCCTTCACCGTTGCCTGGGAACGCCCCGATGTATTTCATAAAGTCATTTCCCATGTAGGTAGTTTCACCAACATCCGCGGAGGACACGCCTACCCTTCCATGGTCCGCCTCGAAGAAAAACGCGACATTCGAGTCTACCTCCAAGCCGGTAAACGCGATCTTAATAATCGCTGGGGCAGCTGGCCCCTCGGCAATCTGCAACTGGCCACCGCACTCGGCTTCTCCGGCTACGACTACAAAATGGTGGTTGGTGAAGAAGGCCACAACGCCAAACACGGCGGGGCCATCCTCCCCGAAATGCTCCGTTGGACCTGGCGCGACTACCCCGGTGTAAAGCCCCTTAAAGAAGAAACCCGCACCCAGTACCTGCAACAGGATTACACCTTGCTAACAGAAATGAACGAGAGACGGTAGGCGAATGCCATGAAATATTTCTGGCGTGTTTTTTTTTGGAGTAATGGTTTTAGGCCTAATGCTAGCATTGTTTATGCCTGAATTGAATTCACACATTAAATTTAAGCGAGCTTACTATCTCTTTATTCAAAATGATTCTGTATATCAATGGACGGTTCAAAATGAGTTTGAGACAGAATTTTTTGAATATACAGTTGAGCCTAGTTCTCGAAGTATAGGTACTATTTCACGAAGTGAGCCTTCAGAAAGTTATATAGTGTTTTTTCTGGAAAGCGAAGATCATTCCTTAGAACATAAAATATACCTTAAAGATTTACAGGTTACGGAAAATGACAAAAAGAGAACGGTTATCATTACAGAAGACAATAAAGTGGAAGTAGAGCAAACCAGGGTGAATAGCGAAACCAAATCATAAGTAACACAAAAAATGGTTAAAATCTCAAAGGAGAACACCATGAGCCAACAAGATCCCCTTACTCTTAGCAAATTAGCCCTCGCGCCCATTGCCAAACAAATCAGCTTACCCGATTCACCTGTAGGTATCGACGCCAGCTACACCCATGCCGTCATCATCACCTACCTACAGCAAATTAATAAACGACTTGATAAGATTGAAGAAAACATCTTGCGTCGATAAAAAGTTTTATAAATAAAGGGCCATTGATTCATGTGGAATCAATGGCCCTGAAAAGTGTTACTTAATGTAGTCTTACCCAAACTGCGCCTGTAAAAACTCCAGATCCAATTCAGGGTACACAGGGTAGCGGTCAAGTAAGGCTTTTACACGAGCAGTTGCTTCATCCTTCGCCGCAGAATCCAGCACAAAGTTCGCTTTACTCGGTTTGCCCGCATTCGGTCCGCTTTCAATCAAGCCCGGTGTCGTGTTGCTGAGTACCAGTTTAAAGATAGCGGCGATTTCTTTCATGTCCTCTTCATTCATCCCCAAGCTCGTAATGGCTGGAGCGCCAATGCGTAGACCACTGGTGGATATAGCCCCATTGGGATCAAAGGGAATGGTATTTTTATTCAAGGTTACGTTACAGCCAATCATCGCGCCCGCCGCTTGACGTCCGGTAATGCCGAAGGAACGAACATCAATCAGCATCAAGTGATTCTCAGTGCCGTCCGACACCACGTCCATGCCTTCATCCATACACGCCTGAGCCAATGCTTGTGCATTGTTCAATACTTGTTGTGCGTATTCTTTAAAGGCCGGTTGATTGGCTTCGGTAAAGGCCACACCTTTCGCCGCCATCACGTGCGGTAACGGACCGCCAATCACTAGTGGACAACCCTTGTCCACATAGGGAGCGAATTCTTTGGTAGACAGTACGATACCGCCACGAGGTCCACGCAAAGTTTTATGTGTTGTTGATGTCACGACATCTGCATGCGCGATAGGATTGTAATCGCCCTCGAACACACCCCCCGCAACCAGTCCTTCAAAGTGCGCCATGTCAACCATGAATACCGCACCCACGCCATGCGCAATTTCCGCCATGCGTTTAAAATTAATCTTACGCGGATACGCCGAGTAGCCTGCTACCAAAATAAGCGGCTTAACTTCTTTGGCCTGCGCTTCGATTTCATCGTAATCCAGTAAATGCGTTTTCTCACTCACGCCATAATTGTGGGATTCAAACATTTTTGCGGATACATTGAAGCGGTACCCGTGGGTTAAGTGACCACCCGATGCCAAATCCATTCCCATCAAGCGCTGATTGCCCAATTTCTCGCGAATGTCTTGCCACTCTTCCTCGGTTAATTGAGCGGCCGACTTCTTACCCAGCGCTTCCACGCCCGGCATTTCGATTTTCGCCGAGAGAATGGCCCAGTACGCAATCATATTCGCATCGGCGCCGGAGTGCGGTTGCACGTAGGCATGTTCCGCGCCAAATAAAGTACAGGCTTGCTCACACGCATAAGATTCAATCGTATCGATGTTGTCGCAGCCTTCATAGAAACGATTTTGCGGGAAGCCTTCAGCATATTTATCCGTCAAGAGGTTACCCATCGCCAACTGAGTCGCCAAAGAGCAATAGTTTTCACTTGCAATCAATTTCAGATTTTTTCGTTGGTCAGCCAATTCTTGCACCACCGATGCCGCCATTTGTGGAGCCACAGTAGATACTTGAGTTAGATTGGCAATATAGCCCAGAAATCCTGGGTTAATGTCATCGGCAGGTGTCTTGGCTAAATACTCTTGAATCGCGTTCATGGGTGGATAAACCTTTATTATAGTTGCGTTTTAACACAGTTGGAGACATGAAGGTGGGCTGTGTTTGCAGCAAAACTGGGTGAAAAAATCACCTTACAGCCCAGAAAGAGCATAGTATGCCTTGATCGGGGTCGAAAAATAAAGTTTTCCACCAAAAAATCCCACATTTTTGATATCAAAACGGGCTTGGAATGAATGATACAAAGTAAGTGTTTTTTTACGAGGGTAGCATGGTATCCTCATAGAACTTACATAGATTACACCTCCAACATGGAGCAAGTAGATATAAAGGAGAAAATTCGATGAAACGTATGTGGATGACAGCGTTGGTAGTGGCGTTAACGTTGGTACAAGCACCTTCTTGGGCTGATTATAAACTCATAAGTGGAGGTTTATCGGGCGATCCTTTATCCGCACAGATTTTTCAGTTGGATAATGGCCTGACCGTTTACCTGACTGAAAACCACGAAACCCCACGTTTCTATACGGAAATCGCTGTACGCGCCGGGAGTAAACACGACCCTGCCACGCATACAGGTCTTGCGCACTATCTGGAACACCTGCTCTTTAAGGGCAACCAAGATATGGGTACGACCAATTATGCCAAAGAAAAAGTCTACCTCGATCGAATTACTGAGCTTTATGAACAACACTCCAAAGAAACGGATCCCGAAAAACGCGCTGCCATATATGCTGAAATCAACAAAGCTGCTCAGCGAGGTGCCGATTACTCCATCCCCAATGAAATCGATAAGCTCTACAAAATTATGGGCGGTACTGCCGTTAATGCACACACGTGGCACGAAGAAACGGTATACAAAGTAAACCTTCCTTCCAATCGTATGGAGCAATGGGCCGCAATCGAGTCCCAACGTTACGTCAACCCAGTCTTTCGGTTATTTCACACGGAATTAGAAACGGTATACGAAGAGAAAAACCGTAGTCTCGATAATAAAGATCGGGTTTCCTACTATGCCATGGCCAAAGCTATGTACAAAAAACATCCCTATGGCCAACAGCCCACCATCGGTACTGTAGAACACCTTAAGAACCCTTCCCTTAAAGTTATCCAAGAATATTTTGAAACCTACTACGTACCCAACAATATGGCCATTTTCATTAGTGGTGACATTAACATTCCCGAAACCATTTCCATTATCGATGAATACTTCTCTTTCTGGAAATCCAAGCCCGTACCTGAAGTGGGCCCTTGGAAAGAAAAAGCCATTAAAGGTGTTGAACGAGTACAAGTCAATTATCAAGGTGAAGAATATGTTGAGCTCGGATTCAGAACAGCTCCCAATCACCATGAAGATTCCGAAGCACTCACGGTACTCGATATGATTCTGGATAACTCCCAGGCCGGACTCATAAACATCAATCTCAATCAGCAACAAAAAGTGCGTCGCGCTGGTTCATACCCACTTGTGAACAACGATTATGGTTCCCAGCACCTCTATGGGATTCCCAAGAAAGGCCAATCTTTGGACGATGTAGAAAAGCTTCTCTTGGATCAAATCGCATTGCTGAAAGCCGGCGACTTTGAAGACTGGATCATTCCAGCCATCATTACTGATTTCAAGAAGAACCAAAAAGCTGGATTGGAATCCAACCAAGCTCGAGTAGATACAATGCGTCGTTCGTTCCTTACTTTCGAAGAGTGGGGCAGCGCTGTAAAGCATCTGGATCGAATTAGCCAAGTCACCAAAGACGATATTGTGCGCGTAGCCAATCAATACTTCAATGACGATTACGTGGTTGTACAACGCATCGATGAACAACACGAAGTTCCTCCAGTTGAAAAGCCAATCATTGAGCCACTCAGCATTGACCCTTCTCGCCAATCCAAATTTGCAGCCGATTTGCTCGGTATGCCCTACTCCAATATTGAACCTACCTATGTAGATCGCGAAAAGGATTTAGAGATAATCGATTTCGCGGATGGGGTGCAGTTGTATTACTCACCGAATCCATTAAACGACCTGTTTTCATTCACTATAGGTGTAGAATTCGGAACGCAAGAGGACAAGAAAATCAGCTTTGCTTCACAGCTCATGGATAAATCCGGTACGGCGAAGTTTTCCTCAGAAGACCTCAAAAAAGAATGGTATAAACTTGGCAGTACATTCGGCGTTGGTGCTGGTGACAATTCATCTTCTTTCTCCATCACCGGAATGGACGAAAATTTTGAGAAAACGTTGGCGTTGATGTTTGATGTCATTCAAAATCCGGTTGCGGATGCCGAAACACTTGAGCAGCTAAAAGCCATTACGCTCAAGTCTCGTGAAGATGCCAAAAAAGATCCCGGTGCTCTCAGCTTAGCAGTCGGACGCTACAATCGCTATGGTAAAGAATCCAGCTTCCTGCGTATGCTGAGTACAGAAGAGGTGAACGCATTGACGGTGGATGAACTTCACGCAGCCATCAAAGACTTGCTCAATTATAAACACACCATTACATACACGGGTTCATTGCCTTTAGAGGAAGTAGTGGCAATACTGAAAAAGTATCATGCCGTTAAAGGGCCCCTTAAAGAGACCCCGGCATACCGCTATGAATACGCGCGTAAAATCTCCAAAAATGAAATTTACTTTTTCCATAAAGAAATGGCCCAAGCCCAAATACGCTTCGAATTTCCCGATGGTGTATTCAATGAAGCAGAAGCTATTCCCAACTCGCTATACAACAACTACTTCGCTGGTGGTATGTCCGGCATCGTTTTCCAAGAACTGCGAGAGGCCCGTGCACTCGCGTATTCCGCTGGAGCAAGATACATTCCTGGCGGACGAACCAATGCAGAAAACTTAATGCTGGGTGTGATCGGTTGTCAAGCGGATAAATCTATCGAAAGTGTTGAAGCATTCTTGGATCTCTTCGATAATTTGCCAGAGTCGCCCGAACGATATGCACAAGCAGCAGGTTCGATAGCAAACCGATATCGCACCACTAAAATTGGATTTCGCAGTGTGATAGGTGCCGTGCGCGGGTGGGAACGTTTAGGCTTGGAAGGCGATCCGCGCCAGCGTCGGTTTGAAGAACTTAAAGAGGCCAACTTGGATGACTTGATGTCATTCCATGCCGAACATATCAAGGGCAAACCCAAATTGATATCCATCATTGGTGACAAAAATAAAATCGATATGGAAGCGTTGGCCAAATTCGGTACGATAAAAGAAGTGAGTTTGGACGATATCTTCGTAAAATAATCGTGGTTCATACCTTTACTGTCGGTAAAATATGGTAAAGTTTAGGTACTACTATTTTAACCAATCGTCAGATTGCCTATGTCCATACACATTATCGAAGGTATAGCCGGGTGTCACTTTGCCCGAGAACATAATTGCACCGCTATTGTGGTAGATGCGCTACGCGCGAGTTGTACGGCCACCATGCTATTTGAGGCCGGAGCCCAATCTATCACCTTGGTTCCCGATGTGCCTACAGCACTTGCTTTTAAGCAAAATAACCCTGATAGCCTAATCTTCGGGGAGCGAAAAGGCTTAGCACCCGAAGGATTCGATTTTGGCAATAGCCCTCGTACCGTTTCCGCTGCCAAAGATCGCATTATAGCGTTCACGACCTCAAACGGTACTGCCCTCATGCTCGAAGCCTGGGGCGCCCCAGAAGTGCTCATGGCTACGGTCACCAATGCTTCAGCAGTGGTGCAGCACATCGCTCTGTATGAGCATGACATTGTGCTCATACCAGCCGGCAATGTCGAAGACCCTTCATTTAGCGCACAAGAAGATTGGGTCGCAGCATCCGTTATTGCCATGAGTGCAGGACTGGAAATTGGCGAAGGCGCTGAAGAATACGAGTATTGGTCTGCACGAATTGAATTGGAAGGTGTCGATGAGCTCTTTGATTCTGCGCCCCATTCATCCAATTTACGTGCCGTCGATCTAGAAGCCGATATTGCCTATTGTGCTCAAGTAAATATTGGTACCGCAATTCCCAGAGCTACAACATTGATGGATTCGGGATTAGTGCTTGAGCAAGTGTAAAAACCTATGCACCCTTTGTTATTCTTAAGCACGTTCATCGGGGGATGTTATTCATGAATCGTTTGTATACGATTATTTTTTTAGTGCTGATCAATTTGGCCGTATTTGGTCAAACCATCACATTTGATTTTGTCGATTATGACGACCAAGTCTATATTCTCAACAACCCCCACCTGCAAGATGGTCTCACTACAGAATCATTCAAATGGGGCCTCACAACGGGCTACTTTGTAAGTTGGCATCCTGTTACATGGTGGTCATTCTTGGTTGATGTATCTCTTTTTGGTATGAACCCGGCCGGCTACCACGCAATGAATGTGTTGTTACACATACTCGCGACCATATTTTTATTTTACGCACTCTTCCGCATGAGCGATTGTTATTGGGAAAGCCTTATTGTCGCAGTACTCTTTGCGATACATCCGCAGCATGTGCAATCAGTTGCATGGATTTCAGAAAGAAAAGATGTACTTAGTGCCCTATTTATGGGACTAACCATTATCGCCTATCACCGATATACCCGAGACCAACACTGGCGGTGGTATGGGTTGACAGTGGCTATGTTCATCTTAGGTCTCATGTCCAAGTCAATGTTAGTGACCCTACCTTGTGTGTTGTTTTTGCTCGACTACTGGCCCCTGAATCGACTCACCGATAAAAAATCTATCCAACGAGCAATTTTCGAAAAAATCCCACTCATGTTACTCGCCATAGGTACAGCCATTATTACCTACATCGTACAAGATGAAGGCGGTGCTGTGTCCCATACCAGCACCTATGAGCTAGAAGGGCGAGTTGTTAATGCACTCACTTCTTACAGTGTCTATTTATACAGAACAATTTGGCCCTTTAATTTATCATTTTTCTATCCGCTAGATTTCGATCAAATCGCTTGGGCTAAAGGAATACTGTCCGCCATATTTTTAATCATCGTAAGTGGTATTGCAGTCAGGTATCGCTTAAAAGCACCTCAGTTATTGGTCGGTTGGTTATGGTATTTAGGAACCCTGATTCCCGTGATAGGACTCGTGCAGGTTGGAATCCAAGCCAATGCGGATCGCTATACTTACATCCCCCTTATCGGCGTTTTTATTGCAGTGGTATTCACCATACATCCTTGGTTATTTGCCATTGAATCCCGAAAACGTATTGCCAAAATGGCCTATGTAATACTATGTGTCTCCATGGTTCTTTTATCATATAAAGAAGCCAGTTTCTGGAAAAACACCGCTCTAATTTCAGGGCGGGCTGTCACCACCACAAAAGATAACCATGTTGCGTATTATTTAATTGGGAATATACACTTAGAATATGAAACCTATGAGCACGCGGAACTTTTTTATCAAAAAGGACTCGAATTAGATCATACCTTTTATGATCTACGTACCAATATGGGAATACTGTTGGAAAAAACAGAGCGCTTGGATGAAGCCGAAGCATTCACACTTGAAACGGCTGGCTTATACCCAAAAGACGCAAAAGTACTCTATGCACTCGCTCGAATTGCTCACGCTCAAGGCGATGAACATAAAACAAATAACTATTACTTAAAACATGCTAATTTATTGTGGCAGCAAGGTGACTTGGATAAAGCACTACAGGTGTACAATACGATTATTGCTCAGCATCCCAACTTTGTTATTGCCTACCACAACAAAGCATCTGCTTTAGTTGTTCATGAGCACTTTCGCGAAGCCAAGACCGTATTAGAGCAAGCACTAAAAATCGATCCTACCTATGCGCCATCTAAAGAACTGTTACACGCCATTCAATCTGAGATAGAGGAATTTTAATCATGGAAGAGTCGAATACCCTTCAAGGCAAGAAACGCTTATACACATTACTCTTTCTTGTGCTGATAAACATAGCCGTTTTTGGCCAAACCATTACCTTTGATTTTGTTTCCTATGATGACCAAACGTATTTGATATTCAATCCCGAGATCGAAAAAGGACTGAATTGGGAAACCTTTAAGTGGGGACTCACCTCAAGCTATTTCGTGAGTTGGCACCCAGTTACATGGTGGACCTTCCTATTGGATTCATCCATATACGGTCTCGACGCATCAGGGTTTCACGCCAGCAATGTCATTTATCATATTCTAGCTACGATACTGCTGTTTTATGCACTTCTTCGCATGACCAGTCGATATTGGGAAAGTCTCATCGTTGCTGTTCTGTTTGCGATTCATCCCCAGCATGTACAATCCGTCGCTTGGGTCTCTGAGCGTAAAGATGTGCTCAGTGCAATATTTATGAGCCTGACATTAATCGCATACTACCGGTATACCTTGGAACATAAATGGCGATGGTACGGCATGACTGCCCTGATGTTCCTGCTTGGACTCATGTCCAAATCTATGCTCGTCACTTTACCGTGTGCCATGTTCCTACTCGACTATTGGCCCCTGAATCGACTTAGCGATAAAAAAGCCGTTATTCGAGCTACTCTCGAAAAGATCCCTCTACTCGCACTGTCTATGGCTACTTCAGTCTTAACCTTCGTGCTGCAAAATGACGGAGGAGCAACAACATCCGTAGAACTATTTGGATTTTTTGGGCGATTCATTAATGTACTCAATTCTTATACTGTATATCTCTATAGAACCGTTTGGCCTGTAAACCTTTCGTTCTTTTATAGTCTTGATGTACATAACATCCCTGTTATGAAAGGGGTGTTCTCAGGAATTGTGCTACTTGCCATTACGATAGTGACCTGGATTTACCGAAAGAAAGCACCACAACTTATTGTTGGATGGTTATGGTACTTAGGCATTTTAGTTCCCGTAATCGGATTTGTACAAGTTGGCCAACAGGCCAATGCCGATCGATACACCTATATACCCCTTATTGGAATCTTTTTCGCCGTTGTCTATACCATTCACCCATGGCTATTTGCTAAAGAACAACGCAAACGAATTACCAAAATGGCCTATGTCATAATCACATTTACCTTAATGCTCATGTCATTTAAAGAAACCAGCTTTTGGAAAGATTCTGCTCTCTTAGCAGGCCGCGCATATGACATCAACAAAGGAAATTTCGTTGCCTGCCACATGTTGGGCAATATTCATCTTGAATATAAATCCTACGAACATGCAGAACGGTTTTATAAAAGATGTCTGGAAAAGCAACCGAAAGCCTATTTAGTACGATTAAGTTTGGCTGAATCACTTAATGGACAAGGTAAAACCGAAGAAGCCCATGAACAATTACAGCTTTGCTATAAAACCAATTCAGAAGACGGCAATGTTCGCTTCCAATTAGGCAACATGGCAGTACGCATGGGCCAAATGGAAGAAGCTCGCTACTGGTACGAACAAGCCATACAATCCAGTGAGCCTAAAGCAGAATTTTTTGATAAATATGCCACCTTCATGGCCAGTAAAGGTGAGTTTGAAAATGCGATAAAAGCCTACGACATGGCAATTGACCTTGATGCTGAATATTTACCTGCATACCACAATAAAGCCAGTGCGCTTTTTCAATACGATAAAATCAATGAAGCAATGGACCTCGTCACGGTTATTCTCGGAATCGACCCTGAATATGAGCCCACCCTCACCTTGAAAGATGCCATTGAAGCCGAAATAGCCCCATAATTTCACTTCACTCCGTAGAAAATAGAGGCAAAGTTACATTTTTTGTCACAAAAAAGAGTTCGATGACAACAATTGGTCATAAAAGAACAGGTAAATTATTGACAAAGTATTATTAAGTCATTATTTTTCAATATCTTATGCGAATTCGGTGTGTTGGCACGTCCCTTGCTCTATAAAGCCCGTAACATTTTGAATTTCTTTATCCATGCGGATATTGAAGCATTTGGCAAGAATCTGAAATAAAGGAGAATTACTATGAAAAAATCAGGTTTTACACTTATCGAATTGATGATCGTTGTTGCGATTATCGCTATCATTGCAGCTATCGCCATCCCAGGCATGCTCCGCGCACGTATGGCTGCTAACGAAGCAAACGCAATTGGTTCTTTACGTACAATTTCAACAGCACAGATTCAGTATCAATCTGCTGCTATTGATACCACCAACTCCATCAACCAATATGGTGACTTGGATGACTTGAGTGCTGCTACACCTCCATTCTTGGATGCTGCACTCGGTAATGAAGGTGCTGTAAAAGCTGGTTATGTATTTGAAACTGTAGTAACTGAAGGTAGTTCTTCAAGTGCTGCTCAGTTCGAAGCTACTGCTGAATCACAATCCGATAACTTGGGTTCACGTAACTTCTACATCGATGAAGCTGGTGTAGTTTACTGGGTACCTCGTTCAGCTGGTTCCGCTGACTCAGAAGACTCTCCACTGTAGACCACAGTTGAAGTAGTTTTTTTTAAGATTTATTTCCCCTGTGGACTTGCGCCACAGGGGAATACCCGTTACTATGATGTGTTCCAATCTAAGGAGTAATCCAATGTTTCGCCGTCGGGGATTTACGTTAATCGAACTAATGATTGTAATAGCAATCATTGCAGTAATTGTCGCTATTGCTATCCCCGGAATGAGACGTGCTCGTATTGCAGCCAATGAAGCAAACGCTATTGGATCACTTCGCACAATTTCTACTGCTGAAATTCAGTATAAAAATTCCGGTATTGATACTACCAATAGTATTAATCAATACGGTGATTTAGATGCCTTAGGTGCATCCAATCCCCCATTTCTTGATTCCGTTCTTGGGACTGAAAATGCGGTTAAAGCAGGTTATGTATTCGAAACAGTCATTACGGTTGGTTCATCCACAGCCGCTGCAGAGTTTGAAGTAACCGCAACTGCTCAAGGCCTGAACTACGGTTATCGGAACTATTACCTTAATGAAGAAGGTAATATTACGTGGGTACCGCAGCAAGATGGTAAAGCGGAATCTTCAGATACCCCACTGTAGTCACTAACGCTCTAGTCCAAAGCGTCGGCCAATACTTCAATGATGTGCTTAGTTGGGGTATGTTTCGCAAGGTGATCAATCTGATGCCGGCAACTCGTTCCCGATGCCACTACACTCGTTCCTTGTTCTAATGCATCGATTTGCTCAACCAAGGGTTGGGCCACTTGGACTGATAATTCGTATTTATCCTTTAATGTTCCAAAAGCTCCAGCCATCCCGCAGCACCCAGTGTTCAATTTTGTAACCTGTGCATTCGCAATGGTTGACAAAATATCGAACGTAGCATTTCGCTCGGTAAGCGCCTTACTATGGCAATGCATATGGATGGCTATCGGCTCCTGTAACCTTGTCCAAGGCGAAGTGATAGATTCATTTTGCAATGCATCAGCTACGAATTCTTCAATAAGATGACATCGGGCTTCGGTCGCTTCAGCACCTTCAATACTCAACTCACGATAATCTTCTTTAAACATGGAGTAGCATGAAGGTTCTAAAAAGATGATCGGGGCATCATTTGAAGAATCGGCTATTTGTTGAACATTATTCAGCGCATACTCTCGGGCTAGGTCTAATTGCCCAGTACTAAATGCAGGACGCCCACAACACGACTTATTTTTCAAGACTTCCACTGAATATCCCAAGGCATTTAGTACCTTTACAGCCGCTTGACCAATTGTAGGTTCGTTATACTGCACGAAACAATCGTCCCACATATACACTGTGCCGCGCTCGGGTTTACGTATATTTTGCTCAATGGATGTAGCTTGGAATGGTTTAGCGGCATAAGCGGGAATAGGTCGTTCAGCGGATAATCCCAACACAGACTCATTGACTTTTTTTACTATAGGATTGCGTAACAACGCATTGGCCAGCCGTGGCATTTTCGAAGCCCATCTGCCAACAGAATCTACCCGGCCAATCATGCGATCGCGCAATGAAACGCCTTGTTCATTTTGTTTAGCATGCAGTAACTCTGCTTTCAGCAATGCCATATTCACATTCGAGGGACACTCACTTGTACAGGCCTTGCATGAAAGGCAATTACTCAAGGCCGCTTCGAGCTCCGGTGTGAATATAGTACTTCCGCCATTGTGTGTATGCTCTAACGTTGCACGAATAGTATTGGCACGTCCCCGTGTCGACATTATTTCATCGCCCGTTGCAATAAATGTGGGGCACATGGTCACTGTTGGTTTTCGACATCCACCACAGCCATTGCATTGTTCTAAGTTTCCGACAAAACTTTCATCCTTCGCCGCAAACTTTAACACCGGCTCAAAGGGAAGTTTAATCTCATGGCCAGCGCCCTGACGTAAAAATGAATCAATGGTGTAGTTATAGCCTTCAGCAGGGACTATTTTTCCGGGATTAAATACATTATTCGGATCAAACAGCGATTTAATCTCTCGCATCGCATCCATTAACTCGCTGCCTAAGTGGTCCGGCAAAAATTCAGTGCGTGCAATCCCCACGCCATGCTCCGCAGCGATAGATCCTCTAAATTGCTTCGTCAGTGCAGATACACCATCGGCGAGGCTTCGGTATTTTTCAATGTCCTCCGCTGAATGTAAATCCACTACAGGGCGTACATGCAATAAACCCGATGCCGCATGACCATAATACGATCCTTCCACACCCAATGGCTGCATTAACGATTGTAGACCAGCCACATACTCCGGTAATTTTTCCGGAAGTACTGCCACATCTTCCAATCCCGCAGTGGGTTTTGCCGCACCTTTACAGCCAGTTAATAATGACAAGCCAGCTTTACGCAAGCCCCATATGTGGGCTTGATCTCCATGGTCCATAAACACCGAAGAACGAAGCCCTAAGTTCTTCTGTTTCATGGCCTCCAGTTTTTCAGGGATGTGATCAAAAAATTCTACCAGCAATATAGCTTCGCAAGGCTGTTCGTCCAGATCGAGCAGAGCACGTGCTTGTTTAAATTGAATTTGTCCCCGTGTTTGTTCAAATAACACTCGGTCAATATGCTCAATTGCTGCTGCTTCCAGATCCAATAGGTCAACAGTCGCTTGCATTGCTTCCATAACCGAAGCAAAGAAAATAACGCCCAATCCTTTGGCGGTGGGGAGGGGTTCCAAATTTAATTCAGCCGAAGTTACAATAGCCAATGTACCCTCGCTACCGCCGACCATTCGTGTGAGATCCGCACTGTCCCGAATCCATTTATCCAGACCATAGCCTGCCCAGCGCTTCAATAAACCTGGCGGCATATATTGCTCAATTGCTGATGAATGTTTACGGATGATCGCGTCCACTTGAGAATGCAGCGTCGGTAAAGTTGTATGTTCATGCCCAACAGTCGTAACGGTTCCGTCCGCCAACACCACATCCAATGAGCGCACACTTTCAATCGTAGTTCCATACATAGGGACATGGGATCCCGAAGAATTATTGTTGATCATTCCACCCAACGTAGCACGTGAACTCGTAGCCACATCCGGCCCGAAACGTAGCCCATGGGGCTGTAAATAGGCATTTAGTTGGTCTAGCACTACACCCGCTTCCACCCGCACAGTTCGCGCATCCACATTTAAATCGTGAATGCCTTTATTGTGCCGAGAAAAATCGACGATTAACCCTTCACCAACGGCACCACCGGCCAATCCTGTACCGGCACCGCGTCCCGTTACAGGAACACTTTCAGCAGCAGCAGCTTGGATTAATGTCGATGTTTCCTGTGCACTACGTGGAAAAGCCACGGCCTTGGGCTCAATTTGGTAGATGGATGCATCTGTTGCATACAATAATCGCGTCAACGCATCGCTACGAACATCGCACTCGGTATTGGCTTTGATTTGAGCTGCTTTATCTTCACGTACCGAATCCATAATGGGTCGGGTCTCCTTGTTAAGGGTATTGGGTCAAGTGTGATTCATCTAATCACACAACAGGCCTATACATCAAGCCACTTTTAAATCTAAAGGATCCTACGCTATACTATTTATTCTTAATATAAATGATTAAAGGTAGGATCAATGAACTTTATTATACGTACGGTATTTTGCGTTTCGGTAGTTGCAATCAGCTTGGGCTGTGGAGAAAAACAATCAGTCATCGAAGATAAGCCATTCCAAGCAGGTGCCGCTTCCAACCCTGTGAGTCCAGCGGCGGGTGCCTTTATTGCAGGCGATAAGAAAAACCGGCAATTTACTGGCGTACACGATGATATATACGTCAAAGCGTCTGTATTTAGCGATGGTGACAAAGCCTTGGCCATAGTTGTTATTGATTGTATAGGGATGCTCCATACCGATATCCAAAAAATTCGCGCCCGCGCAGCCGAGCTGATCACTCAGATAGAGTTGCCCGCGCAGCATATTATGATAAGTTCGACACACACCCATTCAGGCCCAGATGTGGTGGGTATATGGGGGCCGGACCAAATGACTACCGGTAAAGATCCCGCTTACATGACGACTCTAATTGAATCCGCTGCACAAACCATTAAAAAAGCTGCAGACCGTTTACAACCCGTAACTGCACGATACGGTACAAGCGAAACTGGAGAAGCTTGGGTCGAAAATATATGTGAACCCGAACTACTGGATCGCACGGTCAGTACCATTCAATTTCGTAATGACGCAGATGAAACCATAGTAACCCTGACCAATTTTGCCTGCCACCCTACAATTATGGATGCTCAATCGAGTGAAGTTTCATCAGACTATGTAGCCGGTTTTTATCGAAAAATGGGGGAGACTCTCCAAGGCGAACACTTGTTCTTGCAAGGTGCTATCGGTGGTTGGATACAACCCAAAAAAATCGAACGGACTTTCAAGGCAGCTGATGCGCGCGGTGTATCTGTGGCCGATGCAGCATTAGCGGCATTGGAAAAGGGGACTGACTTTAATCATTATGATATTGCTTTAGCCAGCCAAAAGCTTACGCTGCCCCTGGCTAATGAAGGATTTAAAACCCTAGCGCAAATAGAGGTTTTGGACAAAAGTTTTGGCGAAACGGTTGAATCCGAAGTCGCTTGGTTCAAAATTGGGCCTGCTCAATTTGCTACCCACCCCGGCGAAACATCTCCCATGTATTCTCACCAAACCCGCGAACTTATCTCGGGGGATGTGGAGATGGTGATGGGTTTAGGCCTTGATGCACTGGGCTATATATTGAAACCTGAATACTTTGGCGAACAACAATTCCCTCATGCCGAATACCTCTGTGGAATGTCCACAGGCCCTGAGACTGGCCCTCGTATGATGGAAGGGTTGACAGGCATTATACCCGTGGCAGGGGAATAACCTAGCATCTCGTACTGTTTTGGGGTTACAATAGTGTCTTTCTCGGCCCAAGCGGCAAATACTTAATTTTTCCAAATACCGATTTTCAGGAGTACATATTATGGTCACCGAAGCGCAAGTACTGGATTCCATGCGCGGCATCATCGATCCCGATTTGGGACGCGACATCGTTTCATTAGGCTTCATCAAGCAACTCACTATTGAAGAAGGTGAAGTTAGTTTCTTATTGGAATTAACTACCCCTGCTTGTCCGGTGAAAGAACAATTCGTTACTGACTGTAAAGCAGCGGTAGGGGGAATCGAAGGCGTGACTTCGGTCGAAGTGACTCTCGGTGCCATGCAACCCAAAAAACAAAATGTTTTGGTCGACTCCCTCAGCAGTATCGATAGTGTAATCGCGGTATCTTCCTGTAAAGGTGGAGTCGGTAAATCCACGGTCGCAGCACAGCTTGCTCGATCTATGCAACGCGAAGGACTGCGTGTGGGACTTCTCGATACCGATTTGTATGGCCCTTCAGTGCCCACACTTTTCAATATGCACCGACCAGAGCTCATGATGCGCGGCAACATGCTAATCCCCATAGAAGTCGATGGACTCAAAGTGATGTCCATGGGCTTTGTGCTCGGCGATTCTCCCGCAGTCATGCGCGGACCAATGGTTTCTGGGTACTGCCAGCAAATCCTTCAACAAACAGCCTGGGGCGAGCTCGACTATCTCATTATCGATATGCCCCCCGGAACCGGCGATATCCAGTTGACTCTTGTGCAGCAAGCCGCACTGGATGGTGCCATTATTGTCACGACCCCACACTCATTATCCATGGTTGATGTGGCTCGCGGGATTCTCATGTTTGAAAAAGTGAATGTGCCGGTATTGGGTATTGTTGAAAACATGTCGTACTTTACGTGTGACGAATGCGATAAGAAACATCACATTTTTGGAAATAGTGCCAAGGCGCTCAAAGATCGTTTCGGTCTTGATACCCTCGCTGAATTCCCCATTGTTAATGGCCTTTCCGATATGCAATCTCCGGATGCTGGGGCAGATGTAGAAGCGGTAGCTACCATGACAGAAAATGTACACCGCGCTGTGGGTAAACGTCGTGCAGAACAACCTGCATTACCCGTGGTTACTGCTGAACCCGGCTTCATTCATGTGCAATGGCCCGATGGTAAAGTGGACCAGATACCCAACAAATCGGTGCGTTGTTCATGCCGTTGTGCTTCATGTATTCACGAGTACACTGGTGAGTTGCTCTTGGATCCCGATACCATATCGCCCGATATTCAGGCAGAAAGTACTCATGTACTTGGGAATTATGCGGTATCCATTGCATGGAATGACGGGCATACCTCCGGTATATTTACTTGGGATTGCCTAAAAGATTTGGCAGCCAAAGTTTAGGGTTGAGGTGGGGGATCCGTGGGTTCTTTTCGGGAGTTTGGATGCGGGTCACCCAACACCGCATCAGCAATCAACGGCCCGATATGGGCAATGCGGTACCACTTATTTTCATAAGTAAAAATAATGTCACGTGTATGTCGCGTTAAGTAGGGCAAGTATTCTTTGTTGTACAACATGGTGACATACTCATCCGTACCCGGTGTTAAGGGGATTACCGTTTGATCGCTGTATCCTTTTTCAATCCATAATCCATCATCACGAATGGTATATGCGTTATACACCTTTTCTTTAAGCTGTTTGCGATATTCTATGATTTCGGATGTTAATCCGATTTCCGTTTCCGTAACCATATCAGCCATGTCTTTCATCTCTGCATCGTTTGTCATGGCTTTTTCCTGTGCATTGCCCGTGGGCGGGGCCGAATTTTTTAAGGCATCGGCATGCAACTGGCGGAGCTCTTTCATTGTGGGTTTATATCGTTTTTTTGGTGCGGCCTCTTCTGCCTGCCAAAATTCAGCTTCTTCTCGCAACAATTCTGCTTCACTTTTGGAGCTTTCTTCTATAGCAACTGTGTCGGCTTGTATAGCCGCTTCAGGCGCTGCCGCCATCTCTACATTCGATTCCAAGCCATTCACGGCAATATACGAAACTCCAGCCATCATTGCTAAAGTTGCTGCCGCGATTAAAACCGGGCGATAAGAGACGGGTTGACTCGCTTTTGCGGAGCGCTCAAATTCTATACTATTGTCTGCCAGTTCCTCATGTACACCATCCAATAAGTCTTCAGGTGCCTGAACATGCGGTAAATCCGCATAAATGCCCATGACTTTTTTCATCGTATCCAGGCTGCGCAAACATTCCGAACACTCCAGTAAGTGCTCATCAATTTGAGCCTGCTCATCGGCTGTTAATTCACCATCCAATAAAGCTGAAAACTCTTCACGTATGGCTGCACATTGTGTCGTGTCACTCATCATTCATCCTCTATACCAACCCTTGCGCCTGTAAAGCATCTCGTAACAAGACACGCGCTTGGTTTAATCGTGATTTCACTGTACCGCGTGGACAGTCTAACACTGCCGCGATTTCGTCATATTTCAAACCATCTACTGTACGCAACACAAAGACCATTCGATTTTGTTCGGGTAAAGTCTCTATACACGTTTGCAAGGTTTCAGCTAATTCATTCCCAGCAGCTAAAGTATCTGGACGAGTATTGGTCTGTGTGGCCACTTGCGCCACATTCGGGGCGACATCCTGTAAATTTTCTAAGGATACGCCTTGGTCCCGGCCCTTTCGCCCACGATCCCGCAAAGCATTACGAGCAAGATTCGTGGCAATGCTGTATAGCCACGTATAAAATTTTGATTTTCCTTCAAATGAATCCAGATTCCGATACGCACGTACAAAGGTCTCCTGCACCACATCCTGCGCATCCTCATGCTGACCCAAAAAGCGGTACACCACGTTATACAAGCGATCTGAATAGCGCAGGGCCAAAGCATCAAAAGCTTCATCAATGCCCGCCTGAAAATCCTCCACCAATTCCAGATCCGCATCGATCGATTCCGTGATCACTGCCGAAGTATCTATATCATCACTGCTCATTTACTACATCCTAAGACACCACAATCAAGAAAATGTTCATTCTCAGATGAATTTCCCCGTGTGGATTGGGTATTCTGTATGTCAATTACATCTATAATTCTACTGGGTTTACAGGAGCATAGCAAGGCCATGACGAATCAACGACCAATCAAGACCATTACGCGTATAGTAGGGTGCATGCTACTGTGCTTTATCCTTACTGGCTGCGCCCACCGTGCCCAATCCAATCCGCAGAGCAACTACGACTCCTTCATCGAAGCCGAACAGCGCTGGTTTGAATTGCTCTTCGAAGACGACATGGAAGGCGCTCTCGAAATGGTCTCGGACAATTACGGCTCCGAAGCCTACACAGACAAGGCCGCCCTTACCAAATACATGAAACTTATCCAAGGCAGCAAGATGCTCACCCGTGAAACCCTAGACCGCAGCCAAGTTAAAATCGACTTTAACGACACTACCGCCAATGCCGGACCCTATCTGCTCAGTGCCCACGGCTTCAGCTTTAGCTTTTCACTCGATTACACCCTCGAAGATGCCGATTGGAAGATCACCGGTATGAACTGGGCCAAACAATAAACAAAAGGAATTCCCATGTCACAACTCGAATCCGCACTCGACTACGCACGCGCCCATAAAGACGAACACCTCGCTGAACTCGTCGATTTACTATCCATCCCCAGTGTCTCCACTTTGCCGGAGCACAAACCCGACATCCGCCGGTGTGCTGAATGGCTCAAAGCCCAACTCGAATCCCTCGGCCTAAGCACCGTAGAACTCAAAGAAACCCCCGGCCACCCCATCGTCTACGGTGAATGGCTTGAGGCCCCTGGTAAGCCCACCGTGCTCGTCTATGGCCACTACGATGTCCAACCCGCCGATCCCTTCAACGAATGGGACACGCCCCCTTTCGAGCCCACCGTGCGCGACGACTACATTTATGCCCGCGGTGCCTCCGACATGAAAGGCCAAATCTTCGCGCAAATCAAAGCGCTCCAGGCTCTCACTCAGTTTGGTGAGATTCCGTTTAATATCAAATACCTCATCGAAGGCGAAGAAGAAATCGGCTCCGAGAATCTCGAAGACTTCATCGACAACAATATCGATCTGCTTCAATGCGACTTTGTGCTCAATACCGATGCCGGCATCTACGCCAAAGGCCAACCCGGCATCACCTACTCCTTGCGCGGACTCGCCTACTTCGAAATCGAATTGCGCGCTCACCAAAAAGATCTCCACTCCGGGCGCTTCGGCGGCACCGTGCTCAATCCCATACACGAGCTCAGCAAACTCATCACCGGATTACACGATGCCCAAGGCCGCGTCACCCTGCCCGGTTTCTACGACAAGGTTCGTGACCTGCCTCAAGAAGAACGCGACGCCATCGCCCAACTGCCCTATTCCGACGAAGACTGGCTCGGCATGTCCGGTTCCAAAGTGCTCGGTGGAGAAGAAGGCTACACCACCCTCGAACGTGTCGGCGTACGCCCCTGCTTGGATGTCAACGGTATTTGGGGTGGATTCGTAGGCGAAGGCGCCAAGACCGTTCTGCCTGCTGTGGCCCATTGCAAACTCTCCACACGCCTCGTCGCCCATCAAAACCACCGTGACATCCCCGCCATGCTCGAGGCCTACTTAAAAGAAAACGTGCCCGAAGGCCTAGATTGGAGTCTGCACGACCACTCCGGCGGACCCGGCTCCACCATGGATCGTCACTCCCCGTATATGAAAGCCGCCGAAGACGCCCTACGCACCACCTATGGCAAAGAAACCCTCTTTTCACCCGAAGGCGGCAGCATCCCCGTGGTCGGCATGATGCAGGAAAAACTCGATTCCGACTCGATTTTACTCGGCTTCGCCCTCCCCGACGACGGCATCCACGGTCCCAACGAACGCCAATACCTCCCCAACACCTTCACAGGTATCGAGACCTACATCCACTACATGATGAATGTAGGGGGGTAGGGTAAGTTTTGGTTTCTATACTATAAGCTGTGAAAGTGTACGGCTAGTCTTTATATTTATTTTGAACTTTAGTATCCAGAATGCTATTTAAGGTGAATTTGGTTTTGTAGCTTCAGTATTTTCATTTTGAGAAACAATATTCTCTCTGGAAAGTTCATCTTTTTCAATCTTAGCAAGTCCAATTGAAGCCCAACGACGGATTGTTATAATTGATGGTGCATTTTGTTCTCCTGACTTTAATGCAAAAAGACTATCTTCAAGATGCCTAAGTAGATGGCGTAGTTCTAATATGCGTAAATTTGCATCCCTAACTTCTACATCCGGTCGTAATTGTTGGTGAATTGCTGAAGAAACTAATACTAAAACTCCTAAAAATCCAGTAATGTTGTTGGACATAGATTCTTGAATGAATGATGAAGCGAGAAATGCACCAATTATAACTTGAGAAGATGTTAGAAACCTGTTAGATAACTTGTTTTTATGTGCATATGATTCCTGTCTAGTTAATGCTTTACGCACCTCCGGTATTCGCGAGTCTAAATCGAGATCATCAGTTATTTCAACGATTTTATTTTCGTCACTTTTCTCATCGCTGGTGTTTGATGATTTTGCTAAAAGAGAACTTGCGCCACTTAGAGCACTAAGCAAAGTTGCAGATACAACAATTGTAGATCCAGAGGTTAAGATTTCTAAAAGGTTTTCAAACATTAATATCTCCTAAGTTTAGTCGATAGTATTCATAATAGTAGTAGAGTTTAGTTCCACTATCAATAGAAATATGCTGATAAATTAATGGCTAAAAACTGACAAGCATTAACTGATGGTTGTAATAATGGTGTAAGCATTATTTCAAATTGATAATATCCATTATTGTTTTTTCGCACACCCCATTGTTTCCCACATCGCCATTCACGCCCCATTTCCTCCAAAGCGCAACGCACTTGTCCATGCTTACAGGAGCCATTCTTCCCGGTAGGGGTGTTGGGGAGGTGGTGGATCGGGGTGGTGCCCAATCAGTTGAGTGTGATGCAGTAGAAGTACAGGTGAAGTGTGCCTGTCAAGTAGCCACAAATGAAGGGAGGGCTTTAGCCCTTCACCAGCACTAGGCAGGTCCGTGCGCCTTGGGCGCCCATGACTAATGTCTGTGCGATGTCGGCGGTTTTGGATGGACCGGCGATGAAGTAGCCGTCGTGTTGGCCAGCGGCGTGGAGCGTGCGGTAGGCTTCGGCCATGCGGGGCGTGAGGCTGGCGTGGTCGATGACGAGCACGAGGTGTTCACACCAAAAGGCCATCGCGGGAATGTCGAGGGTGGCTTTGTCGACCCAGACCGCTGCGTTTTCGAGGACGCCTAAGGTACCGCGCAATACACTGAGGTAGGGGGACTCCAATTCGTTGGCGGGCGTTTCGGCATACCATGAGCGGTTCGAAGGCAAGACTTCGGGGCACACACTGTACACGCCTTGTTCACCTAAATCGGGATAGTGTTCTGCTATCGCGGATTGCATTTCGGCTTCGCTGGAAACGCGTACCGCTTTCCCGCCGCAGGCAATGATGGATTGAGCAAAGGTATCGAAGGGATCGCCGATATAATGTGCTTCGGGCAGTACAGGACGTTGGTGCGTCTTGATGGGGCGGGCATTTGCGCGGATGGCCTTAAGTATCGTCTCTTTAGCGCTCATCGTTGCGATCCTTCATTTGCTGCTTAAAACTTTTCGGCGCGAGTTTCGGTACGGCTCGATACTTCGCCCAGCCGGGGATAAAGATTTTCTGGAGAGCGGTCGGCGTCAAACGCGCTGCAATGCTTGCGCATTTGGTTGTGAAGCCAAAGAGCTTGGGTCGTGCGGCGACATACGCAAAGACAGCCAACCCCCAGCGTTTCGAGGAGGCTTCATGGCCTTGCTCCACCATCGTTTCGCGGGCATGGAGGAGTTGGTCATGGAGATCAATCTTAACCGGACACACCGCGGTACAGGAGCCACAGAGGCTACAGGCATAGGGTAAGCTGTGCGCCGCATCCGGTTCATGGTTCGCACCAAGTATCGAACCAATCGGCCCGGGAATGGTGTAGTTATAACTGTGTCCGCCACTACGGCGGAACACGGGACAGGTATTCATGCAGGCGCCACAACGAATGCAGGCCAAGGAGTTCACGTGATGTTCATCGTGCATCATCGTCGAGCGACCGTTGTCCACGATGACGATGTGCAATTCACCGCCTTCACGCGGTCCGGTGAAGTGGGAGGTGTAGGTAGTTACGGCTTGGCCAGTTGCACTGCGTGCAAGGATGCGTGTGAATACGCCAAGGTCTTCAAAAGTCGGGACCAGTTTTTCCAGGCCCATGCAAGCAATGTGTACCTTCGGCATGGTGGTGCCCAAGTCCGCGTTGCCTTCGTTGGTGCATACAACGACCGTGCCCGTTTCAGCCACGGCAAAGTTCACACCCGAGATACCCACATCGGCTTCGGAATAGCGTTTGCGTAAATCTTGTCGCGCGACTTCAGTTAAATACGGCGCTGTATTGTCCGTGATTTCGCCTTCGACCGATTCACGAAAGATATCGGCGATTTCGTCCAACTGTAAATGCACTGCCGGGAGCACGATATGGCTCGGTGGTTCTTTGCGCAGTTGCACCAAGCGTTCGCCGAGGTCAGTATCAATTACATCGTAGCCTTGATCGTGTAGATAATCATTCAGGCCGCATTCTTCAGTGAGCATGGACTTACTTTTCACTATGTTCTCGGCCTTGTGCTCTTTAAGGATACCGTTTACGGTTTGGTTCAGCTCTTCGGGCTTCGAAGCCCAATGCACGATCGCACCCGCTGCGGTGGCCGCCGCTTCAAAGGCTTCTAAATGGGTGTCAATGTTGGTAATCACATCCGACTTAATGGCCTGGGCTGTTTCGCGCAGAGTCTCCCATTCAGGTACACTGCCAGCCGCAGCATCGCGTCGCTTACGTACGCCCCAAAGCGCGGTGTCGTGCCATTCCGACCGCTTCGGGTCTTTCAGGAATTCGCTAGCTTGCTTAGGATGGTCAAGTCTCGAGCTCATGATGCATCCCCCGCAAGCACTTCGGCAATATGAGCGACCCGTAAGGGGAGTTGTTGCTGTTTAATCATGCCGTCTAAATGCATCAGGCAACTCATGTCCGCACTGACAATGACTTCGGCACCGGCTTGAATAAAATCATCAAGTAAGGTTTGGCCCATAGAGCCACTGACATCGGATTCGCTCACGCAAAACATTCCACCAAAGCCACAGCATTCGTCTGTGCGTTCACGCTCGACAATGGTGATGGCGTGCATAGCTTCTAATAGACCCCGGACGGTATCGGGGCGTGCATGTTCATTGAGTAATTCGCTGGCTTCGGCCAGACCCAATTCGCGGACACCATGACAGCCGTAGTGTACCCCGACTTTAGGACCAAAAGAAGCCGGAAATGAATCAGCTTTGAGTTCCTGAGTTAAAAATTCACACAATTCGAAAATTGGTGGAAGTGTCGAAGTGTCGATGCCTACATGTGCATAGTGATTGCGGACCATGGATACGCAAGAGGCCGAAGGGCAAACAATGGGATCGGCTCCAGAAAATACGTTGATGAAATTTGAGGCGACGCCTTTGAGTTCACAGGTGTGACCTGCGTTCAGAAGGGGCTGTCCGCAACATGTTTGGCCTTCAGGATAGTGCACCGTGCAGTCGAGTGATTCGAGCAAACGCACGGTAGCCATACCGACTTGCGGATAGACTTGATCGATGTAGCATGGAATAAACAGTTGTACGTTCATGGAGTTCTCGAAAATTAGTCAATTGAGTATTAGGCATTATCCAAAGGAACACTTAGTAAATCAAGCCTGATTTTAATGATTCGTTTCTCATTTCCTTCGAGAATGATGAATCGGAAGTCTCCATGGCGCAATTTTTCGCCTTGAGAGGGAATTCGTCCAGCAATGTGCATGATCCAACCGGCCACGGTTTCCACGGCATCGTCTTCAATAGCGATTTCGAGGGCGGTGGCCAATTCTTCTAAGGGCATGCGCGCATCAATCACATAGTTGCGAGGGCCTACTTTTTGGATGAGGTCCCGTGCTTTGTCGTGTTCGTCGTGAATTTCGCCGAAAATCTCTTCGAGCACATCTTCCAGCGTAATTAGTCCGAGAGTACCACCGTATTCATCATTGATGATGGCCATGTGCTCGCCGCGTTTTTTTAATTCTTGCAGCAATTCATCAATGGGTTTGGTATCCGGTGTGTGAATAATATCGCGACTAAAACGCTCAATGGATTGGTCATCGACATCCTGATCCTGCATGACGTCATATACATTGGCAACCCCTACAATAGAATCAACGGTTTCATCATACAGAGGGATGCGCGTTAAGCCGGAATCTTTGAAAGATTTTACCAGTTCATAGCGACTCGCGGTTGTGGGGAGCGATTTTATTTCAGTACGGGGAACCATGATCTCTTTTGCTTGGGTGGTCTGTAGATTCATTACACCATGTATCATGGCTTGTTCTGCTTTTTCGATACTGCCACGCTCGGCACTTTCGTCGATAAGGTGCCGTAAGTCGTCTTCGGTGCTCAACATTGTATTGGTCTCACCGCTGGATACGCCCATGATTTTGTTCATGACTTTTACACATACGAGAGTAGGCAATATTAGAATGAGCAGTATCCATTCAAAAAAGCGGATGATTGGGTACAGTGTCAACGATAATCGAGTTGGGTGTTGGCGGAAAACACTTTTAGGAATGATCTCTGCGAAGACCAAAAACATGGGTGTTGCAATTAACGTGGACAGCAATGCATTGTCGGGCAAGGCTTTGGTAATAGCCAAGGTGCCGAATATCAGCGAAACGTTGGTTCCGATAAGAACTACGGTCAGCATTTTGTCCGGTTTTTCGAGTGCTTTTAAAACATGTTTGGCTCTGTCGTTATTTTCTTCTTCTGCAAGGTAACGGATACGAATACGATCGGCTGAAATAAACCCGGTTTCATAGCCGGCAAACAAACCGTTCAGTGCGATACCCAAGAAGAAGGTAACAATGGTTATGATGAGGAATACGCTCATGAGGCTTCCTCCTTGGGTGCTTCATGCTGAACGGTCAGCGTAAAGGTTGAAGCGCGTTTGCCATCTACTTCCTCCACCTCAAGCACTACATGATTATGATTTAATAAGTCACCTTGCTCGGGGATTTTATGTGTATGCTCAATGAAAAAACCGGCTAACGTTTCGTGAGAACCTTCTTCTAAATCTACCCCTATCGATTCGGATAATTCATCTAAGGGTAAGCTTCCATCAACACGGTAAACATCTTCACTAATTTGCGCAACCTTAGGAGGTTCTTGCTCATCGCTGGTGTCGTGAATGTCGCCTACGATTTCTTCAATGGCGTCTTCAAGCGTTACGATGCCCTCAGTACCGCCAAATTCATCGGCCACGATGGCCAAGTGCATATGCTTACGCTGGGCATCGCGCATGAAGGCCTGAATGGTCATCGTGCTGGGTACAAAATTGGCCTGTCTTAATAAGGGTTTAATGGGACGGTCATACGCCTCAAGGAATATGTGCGTTAATAAATCTTTGGCAAATAGAATACCTACGATTTCGTCTAGGTTGCCTTTGTACACAGGCATACGCGAAAATTCATGCTCGGAGAAAAGGGCCAGCGCGTCTTTGACATTGGCATTTTCTTCAATAGCAATCATGTCGGGTCGGGGTACCAAGATTTCACGGAGCATCGAATCGCCTGACTCCAATATGCCTTGGATCATTTGCTCTTCTTCTTCTTCAATCACCCCTTGTGCTTCACTGTCGGAGAGGACAGAAAGAAATTCATCGTCCGTAATAAAGGGTGCTGCATTAATGTCATTGAAGCGGGTAATGTGAAATAAAAAATCGGTGAAGCCAAGAACAGCAATGCGCACAGGGCTTAAGATGCGATCAAAAAGCATCATAGGAAATACTGCACACTTCGCAAAAGTCTCGCTGATTCGTACCGCGACCACTTTGGGCATAATTTCACCGAAAAATACAAGGATAAAGGTGGAAACGACGACCGTCAGGAAGTAGGCCCAGAAGGGGGGGACATGGAACACATGTTCAAATACATGTTCCATATTGGCCGGTAAGAAGACACTGATCAGTACATTAACGATCATGTTTCCGATGAGAATGGTGATTAGTAATCGGTTGGGGTGTTGCATCATTGATGCAACGCTACGTCCAGCCAGTTGTGCGCTGTCGGACAGACTGCGTAGCCGTACACTGTGAATGGAGAAAAAGGCCACTTCGGATGCAGAGAAAAATGCCGAGCCGAGCAATAGGAAGCTCAACCCAATCAACATTGGGGGGGTGAAATACATCCAGATCGTTTTATCGGCTACCGTCCCCGCTTCTTCAGTGAGCGGTTGACCGATACTCTGAATGGCCGGGATGCTAACGAGTATAGCTATTGCCCATACCAGCAACCACAGTTTACGGTGTGTCCTTGGACCTAGGGGGCCAGGCTTATCGTCCACGAGCTTTTCGTTCTCCCTGGGAATTGAGGGGGGTGCGCTTCTTTTTCGGGCCAAAATCCCAGGCCGTGTCTTCGGAAACCCCTAAATATTCCGCTTGTTTTTGGTGCATAATTGTTTTTTCTTCTTCGGTGCCGTGGTCATAGCCCAATAAGTGCAGTAGACCATGACACACCAGCATGCGCACTTCTTCGCGCATCGTATCAGTGTCGCCGTGGCAATTGGACTCTACAGTCTCAAGCGAGATGATGATGTCGCCTAATACTTGGGGAGTTTGGCCCGGCATATTTTCTTGTTCGAAGGAAAGTACATCGGTGGTGCTGTTTTTATTTCGATAATCTTTATTTAGTTCGGTCATGAAAGGATCGTCGCAAAAAAGAATGCTGACCTCTGAGGGTTCCGAAATCGATTCAGCTTCCAAGATGCGGTTAGCCAAGCGCGTGAGTACGTCGCTTCGGTACATTCGTTTACGGGTAGATTCGTTGCGTATACGCAAATCTGCCGCCATTAACTTCGTCCTCCGGACGAAATGTGGATGACATTAGTCGCTTCTTCTTGTGCAGGTTTTTCTGGGTAGGAAACGCGCGAGTGGTGTGCAGAGCATACAAT
>CALLLL010000293.1 GCA_938082445.1 uncultured bacterium | reverse complement strand
TGGGGAAAATCTCTTTGAGATGTGATGGTCATTCGAGCGAGGGATTTAAGCGTTGAAAAATGTTAGAAAATTGATAATTTGCCCTTTATTCTGTATGATATTGGGTTCTAATTAGGATGTTTTTAGAGGTGTGTACATGGTTTTTGCTATTGCGGATGATTCGAGCTTGTTTTTTCGCTGGCGGAATTTGGGTGTCTGTGCCTTAACTATAAGTGAATGAACAACTTACAGGGACGTTTACGTGAGCGAAACAACTCTTTCAGCGCAGCAAGCGCAGCTTTCTCCTATCGGCTATACCTCTAATGAGGTGTTGAATTCGGTGTTGGATGATGCGGGAACTAGCGATGCTTTTCGTGGTGTGGATACGCCGTATATGGTTTTGGCGGGTGAACATGGACCTTGTTTGGCTCCGGTTCAGGCTATGGTACCTAGTGCAGATGAGCAATATTCGCTTCCTGTTTTGGGGTATATCTCTGCAATTACACCTGCACATTTGGGGGATGATACGTTTTGTGAAGATCTAGGAATTAAATATCCCTATGTCGCGGGTGCAATGGCAAATGGAATCGCATCCGTCGAATTGGTGATTGCAATGAATCGGGCAGGGATGTTGGGATTCTTTGGGGCTGCAGGCTTGCCAGTGAGTGCTGTTGAGACGGCAGTAACTAAGTTGATTGAGCAGTTGGGCGATACTCCTTTTGGCGTAAATGTTATTCATTCACCGAATGAGCCCGATGTGGAAATGGGTGTGGTCAACCTGATGTTGGATAAAGGTGTACATCTGGTAGAAGCTTCTGCATTTTTAAAAATCACTTCTCCTATTGTGAAGTATCGCTTAAGTGGTATTTATCGGGCAGAAGATGGAACTATTGTGACTCCCAATCATGTCGTGGCTAAAGTGTCTCGTCAAGAGTTGGCAGAGAAGTTTTTTTCTCCTGCCCCTATAAAGATTGTTGAAGCGTTGTTGGCGTCTGGTGAAATCACAACCGAAGAAGCCGAGTTATCTAAGTATATTCCCGTAGCCCAAGACATAACCGCAGAAGCGGATTCGGGCGGGCACACGGATCACCGTCCGGCGTTATCGTTGTTGCCCACATTGTTGTTGCTAAAAGATCGCATGCAGGCTGAGCACAATTATGATGTGACATTGCGTGTGGGCTTGGGGGGCGGGATTTCTACTCCAGCTTCGGCCATTGCTGCCTTCTCGATGGGCGCTGCCTATTTAGTTACGGGTACTGTGAATCAGGCATGTCAGGAGTCGGGTACGTCGGATATTGTGCGTGAAATGTTGGCTGAAACACGTCAAGCGGATGTAGCAAAAGCTCCAGCTGCGGATATGTTTGAGATGGGAGTTACTGTTCAAGTGGTCAAACGCGGCACTATGTTTGCTATGCGGGGCAATAAACTTTATGAACTGTATCGCGCGTATAACAGCTTGGAAGAGATTCCTGCAGATGAACGCGAAAAGTTGGAGAAACAAATTTTCAGGGCCAGTTTTGATGAAGTATGGGCAAGCACGAAAGCGTTCTTTGAAGAACGTGATCCGCGTCAGAATGAACGTGCAGCTCGTGACCCAAAACACAAGATGGCTTTGGTGTTTCGGTCCTATCTAGGCCAAGCGTCTATGTGGGCGAACCGAGGGGTGGAAGATCGTAAGATGGATTACCAGGTGTGGTGCGGTCCTGCGATGGGAGCCTTTAATGAGTGGTCCCGTGATACGTTTCTAGATGACTTTAGCCAACGTCGTGTAGAGGTGGTGGGTAAAAATATATTGTATGGCACAGCGGTGTTGAGTCGTGTCCAGCAAGCACGTAATTTTGGATTAAGTGTTCCGGCTGAGGTGTTGAATTTAAAGCCACAGCCAATGGACGCAATTGAGTCGTATTTTTCAGCATAGCCTTGAATTAGGTTGATGTTTATATCTGTATATCATGAGGAATTGCCCTAGTGAGCAACGCAAACAATAAGCAAAACGAAACGCCCAATATCACCAAGCCTTTGGCGATTGTTGGAATCGGGAGCATGTTTCCGAAAGCCCAGGATGTAGAACGATTCTGGTCCAACATTAAGCAGGGAGTCGATGCCATTACGGACATCCCTGATTCGCATTGGAGTCCGGATGATTTTTATGATGAAGATCAAAAACGTCGAGATTTTACTTATGGGAATCGTGGCGGTTTTATCGATCCATTTAAGTTTGATCCAATGAAGTATGGAGTCCCTCCGATGGCCTTGGAAGCCACCGATACCTCCCAGTTGTTGGGGATGGTGGTAGCTGAGGAAGCCATGGACGATGCGGGGTATGGGTTGGACGTTGAGTTTGATCGCTCAAAAGTGAGTGTTATATTAGGCGTGACGGGTGCCTTGGAAATGGTGATTCCGTTGGGAGCGCGTTTGGGACATCCTCAATGGCGTAAGGCTTTGAAAGCTGCGGGACTGGATGACGCTACCATTGATGACGCGGTTGAGCGCATTAGCGATACTTATGTGGAGTGGCAAGAGAATTCTTTCCCTGGTTTGTTGGGGAATGTAGTTGCCGGGCGCATCTCGAAATATTTAGATACTGGTGGTACCAACTGCGTGGTGGACGCTGCCTGTGCAAGTTCATTGAGTGCCTTACACTTGGCGGCTTTGGAGTTGGAGACCGGAAAAGCCAATATGGTTATCACCGGTGGTACAGATACGTTTAACGATATTTTTATGTACATGTGTTTTAGTAAGACACCTGCGTTGTCGCCTACAGGAAATTCGAAACCCTTTGCAGATGATTGTGATGGAACCATTTTGGGTGAAGGCCTCGGTATGGTTGTGCTTAAACGATTAGAAGATGCTGAGCGTGATGGTGATCAGATCTATGCCGTGCTTAAAGGGATGGGGTCTTCAAGTGACGGGAAAGGTGATGCTATTTATGCACCGAGTTCTCCAGGACAAAAGAAAGCATTGCAGACAGCGTACCGTGATGCGGGTGTTACACCGGATACGATTGAATTGTTGGAAGCGCATGGAACCGGTACAAAGAAAGGCGATGCGGTAGAAGCGGCGGCTTTGACAGATGTATATGGTTCGGAAAGTGATAAGCCTACTTGGTGTGCATTGGGGTCTGTGAAATCACAAATTGGGCATACGAAATCGGCAGCGGGTGCAGCGGGAATGATTAAAGCTGCTTTAAGTTTGCACAATAAGGTATTGCCGCCGACCATAAAAGTGGATCAGCCTGCAGAATCTGTCGCGCCTGGCAATACGCCGTTTTATGTGAATACTACCAAGCGCCCATGGGTGAGCAATGCTGAACACCCGCGTCGTGCAGCAATAAGCGCCTTTGGATTTGGCGGCAGTAATTTCCATATGGTTCTAGAAGAATACAAAGCACAAAAAGCGCGTGTGGACTGGGATGGTAAGACTCAAATTATTGCATTTTCCGGTTCGGATCGTAAGGCGATTGAAGCACAGGTATCCACGTTTAATTTTAATGTGGATTGGATTTTAATACGAAGCGCAGCGCAAGCATCCCGCACAAGTTTTGATGCTACTGCTAAAGCTCGCTTATTAATTGTGCTTGAAGATGGCGTTACGGATATAGAGAAATTAACGGCTAATTTAGCAGATGCATTTGCTAAGCATGATGCTAAAGAAGCATTTGTGACACGTGATGGTGCATATTATGGTTATGGTGAGGCTGCTGGTCAATTGGGATATATTTTCCCTGGACAGGGGATGCAATTTACTGGCATGCTGCGTGATTTATCGTGTCAATTTCCTGAGATGTTGGAAGCCTTGGAAATGGCCAATGAAGTGGTTGGCTTGGATGACGAAGGCCAACGGTTAAGTGATCGTATTTATCCGCATCCAACGTTTGATAAAGATGCCGCAAAGGCGGTTGAAGCTGCATTGACGAAAACAAATATTGCGCAACCGGCGATAGGTACCGTGAGTTTGGGTGCAATGAATGTACTTAAACGCTTTGGTGTTCAGGCGGAGGCAGCAGCTGGGCATAGTTATGGTGAATTAACGGCATTATGTTCAGCGGGTGTTTTAAGTCCTGAGGGCTTGGTACAGGCTTCTAAGTTGCGCGGTGAATTAATGGCTTCTGGTGATGGCGATCGCGGGACCATGTTAGCGGTCCGTGGTAGTTTGGAAAAAACCCAGGCCATCATTGATGAAGAAAAGCTGGATGTGATTATTGCGAATAAAAATTCACCTGAACAGGGCGTATTATCGGGTAGCACAGAAGCCATTGGTAAAGCGAAAGAAGTGCTGGATGCCAAGAAAGTTCGTAGCGTTCCCTTGCCAGTAGCTGCGGCGTTTCATTCATCGCTTGTAGCGGATGCGGCAATCCCTTTTGCAGAAGGCTTAGCAGATATTAAATTTAAGAGCGCGAAGATTCCGGTGTTTTCCAATACTACCGGAAAGCCTTATCCGAAGAAGTTGGATGCTATTCGTGATTTGTTGGCGAACCAATTGGCAAACTCGGTGGAGTTTGTGGATGAGATTACGGCCATGTATGAGTCGGGTGTTCGAAACTTCTTGGAAGTGGGACCTGGCGGAAAAATGATTGGCTTGGTTAAAGCGATTCTTAAAGGCAAAGACGATACTACTTTTTATGCACTGGATGCATCGGGTGGCAAAAAATCAGGTATTGCGGATTTAGCAAAGACTTTGGCTCAAACCGCAGCATTGGGGTATCGCGTAGAGTTAAGTGCATGGGATGATTCGTTTACGGCTCCCGAAGACGATGGGAAGAAACGCATGACTGTGGAGTTGACGGGTGCAAACTATCGCTCACCGCAGTCTTTGAAAAAAATGGATCGTCCTGCCACTCCTAAAAAAGCGGTAGTTGCAGCCAGTGCTACACCTACTCATGCTCCTACTCCTGTTGCTGAGGCTAAAGTATCTGCAGCTCCTGCTAATTCTGGTGCTGTTGCTGAATTGATGGCACAAACTCAGGCGAATATAGCGACATTGCAACAGATGCAACAGCAAACAGCGCAATTGCATGCACAATTTATGCAGAGTCAAGAGCAGGCGAGTAAGTCATTTGCTGCTCTCATGCAACAGCAGCAACAAGCGTTTGTGCAAACCGGAATGGTGGCTCCAACGGCTACACCGAATATCCAGCCTGTACCTATGAATGTATCAGCACCTGTTGCTGCACCAACCCCTGCACCGGTTCAAACTCCCACTTCAGTTGCGGCAACTATACCTGCAGCAAATGGTGTTGTTAAAACTCTGTTGGCTGTAGTAGCTGAGAAGACTGGCTACCCCGAAGATATGCTGGAAATGAGCATGAGTTTGGATGCGGATTTGGGCATCGATTCAATCAAGCGTGTGGAAATATTATCGTCGCTACAAGAGCAAATACCTTCATTGCCGACAATTGAGGCAGATGAATTGGGTTCTATACAAACACTTGAACATATAGTCGAAAAACTGGGTGATGTCGGGGATGTGTCTACGGCATCGTCTCCAGCGGTGGCTACTGCATCCAATGGCCAAGTTCAAACTAAGTTAATGGAAGTGGTTTCAGAGAAGACGGGGTATCCGAAGGACATGCTTGAATTAAGTATGAGTTTGGATGCCGATTTGGGTATTGATTCAATCAAACGTGTGGAAATATTGTCAGCGTTGCAAGAAGCTATCCCGGAATTGCCATCAGTTGAAGCGGAAGCTTTAGGGGCACTGGAAACGCTAAGTGACGTGGTGAATTATCTGGATGCGCATGCGCCGGTAGGCACTCCTGCGCCTGTATCAAGTGCTCCGAGTGTGTCGGGTGATCATATTCAACAACTGTTGATGCACATTGTGGCAGAGAAGACGGGGTATCCAACGGACATGCTTGAGTTGAGTATGAGCCTGGATGCCGATCTGGGAATTGATTCCATTAAGCGTGTGGAGATTTTGTCCTCCTTACAAGAAGCAGAACCTTCGTTGCCAACCATTGAAGCGGAAGTGTTGGGAACTTTGGTGACTCTTGAAGATGTTGTTGGTCATATCAATTCGGTAGTGCCTTCAGCAGCTACTGCACATCCCGCAGTAGTGTCTGTGTCAGGTGCAGCGGTTCAAGAAAACTTGGTGCAGATTGTTTCAGAGAAGACGGGGTATCCAACGGATATGCTTGAGTTGAGTATGAGCCTGGATGCTGATCTGGGAATTGATTCCATTAAGCGTGTAGAAATATTGTCGGCTTTACAAGAGGCGATGCCCGATTTGCCGGCGGTAGAAGCTGAAGCCTTGGGTGTCTTAGAAACCTTACAGGATGTTTTGAATTATTTGGACGCTCAATCACCAGTGGATTCGGTAGCGAGTGTGTCCTCAGTTCCTTCAGCAGATAGCGGTGCGATTGAAGTAGCCTTAATGTCGATAATATCGGAGAAAACTGGATATCCAACGGATATGTTGGAGCCTGCGATGAATCTTGATTCGGACTTGGGGATTGACTCGATTAAACGGGTAGAAATTTTATCTGCGTTGCAGGAAGCGCATCCTGAGCTCCCTGCGATCGAAGCAGATGAGCTGGGGAATTTACAGACTATTACCGATGTGCTCACTACCTTGAATAAATCGACTGCGAGTACTTCTGCATCAGGTTCACCTGATAGTAAATCAATAGCACCGTCCACTCCTATACCTAATGATGCCCAAATTTTACGTCAGTGTGTTGAGTTAATCGATGCAGGGGATGATTCTCCCGCATTGAATGTGTCAACAGGTACTGCTTGGGCTATCGTAGGAAATAAACAAGATCCATTGACTCAAGCGTTACTGGCTGAACTGGGGAGCCAAGGCTTTAGCTCTTCGATGTGGAATGCGAAAGAAGCATCCAAAGCACTGAGTGGTGTGCTGGTTGTTGCTCCAGAGCTGGGACTTGATGATGAGACTCTTAAGTCCATGTTTTTTGATGCACAAGCAGCCTCAAAAGCATTGGCAGAAAATGCTGTATTTGCTACAATTTCTCGTATGGATGGTCAATTGGGACTTTCAGGCAACTTTGATGCGTCTATTGGCTTAGGCGGTAGTCTATCAGGGTTGTCGAAGACCGCCTCTCATGAATGGGAAACGATGACTTGTCGTGCATTGGATGTGGCTCGCACGTACACCAATGCCGAAGATGCTGCCCATGCGGTTGTGGCTGAATTGTTGGTGGATGGTCCGCTTGAGGTGGGCTTAAGTCCAGATAAAAGATTGACGACACAATTAAAAACCGAAAGTATTGATACTGATGAGCTCTTAACTTTTTCATCAGATGATGTGATTGTTATATCGGGTGGTGCACGAGGTGTTACCGCTGAAGTTGCTTTAGCTATCGCTCAAGCGGGTTCGCCGACTTTGGTGTTGTTAGGACGTAGTGATGCGCCAGCATCGGAAGAATCCTGGCTTAGCGGAATAGAGGATGAAGCGGCAATTAAAAAAGCCATCATGCAGCATGCCACTGTTAAGTTGACTCCGAAAGAATTGCAAGGCCAGTTTGACACAATTTCACGAAATCGTGAGATGCGAAATTTTGTGGGATCTATGGAAGCAGCTGGTTCGACTGTTCTCTATCGTGCCGTGGATATTCGCGATGCCGAAGCGGTGAGTTCTGTATTGGCAGAAGTGCGTAGTGCACATGGTCCTATTACTGGATTTGTTCACGGAGCAGGGGTGCTGGCCGATCGATTTATTCATGATAAAACACCGGAGCAGTTTGATCGAGTTTATGACACAAAAGTAGGTGGGTTGCGGGCACTGTTGAAAGCGACTCAATCCGACCCACTTAAATGGATAGCTTTGTTCTCTTCATCAACAGGACGCTTTGGACGTAAAGGGCAAGTGGATTATGCCATGGCGAATGAAGTGATGAATAAATGGGCGCATGTACAACGGGTGGCGCGTCCGGATTGTAAAATTGCATCGGTGAATTGGGGGCCTTGGGCCGGGGGAATGGTTACTCCAGCTCTGCGGAAGGTATTCGAGTCTGAAGGTATTGGAATGATTGGTTTGCACGCGGGTGCTCAATATTTACTGCGTGAACTAAATCGCCCGGTGGATGGACCTCGCGAGATTGTGATTTTAGGGGCAACCGGTAATGAATCTGTTGCGCATGAATTGCCATTAGGGGTGCCTGCTGATCAGCATCCAACAGTCAACATGACGCTGAATGTAAAAGACTACCCGTTTTTAAAGTCACATGTGATTGGTGGGAAAGCGGTATTGCCTGTGGCGATGTATGTTGAATGGTTCGCTCACACCGCATTGCATGCGAATCCGGGATTTCAATTTGTGGGTATTGATGATGTGCGAATCTTCAAGGGCTTGCGTTTAGAAGAAAATGACTCGACCAATGTGACGATCCTTTCGGGGAAACCGGAAAAACAAAATGGCACTCATTTGGTACACGTGACTTTATGTTCGGGCGACAACTCTGAAGTGATGCATGCAAAGGGTGTGGTTCGTTTGGGTACTAAATTTGAAGAGCCTGCATCCGAAATAGCATCAGAAGAATTGGGAGCGTATTCAAAATTAATCAGTGAAGTCTATAATGGAAAATTATTATTTCATGGGGAAACGTTCCAAGGGATTGAAGCTGTGGATGGGTGCAGCGATGCAGGAATAGATGTGTCTGTGCATGCTGCATCTGAGCCTACCCAGTGGTTGACGAATCCATTGAGGAAAAAATGGCTGAGTGATCCTTTGGTGATGGATTGTGCATTCCAAGCAATGATTTTGTGGGCATTTGAAGCCTATCAGGCGGGTTCACTTCCAGTATCGTTCAAGCGATTCACTCAATTCCAATCGTCATGGCCTGAAGGTATGGTGCAAGTACGCACTCGAATTGCGCAGCATTCTGCACATAAAGCGACCGCCTTTATTGAATTTGTACATGAAAACAGTAAAAAATTATTGGCACGCATTGAAGGGTATGAATGTGTAATCGACTCGAGTTTGAATGAAGCATTCTTGCATTCTGATTTAACTCAAAAACCCCTCAACTCTTAGAGGTCCGGATGTCCGAAAAACCTACCATAGCCATAGTGGGCATCGGCGGAATTTTTCCGGGTGCTGATACCTTGGATGATTTCTGGAAGACGGTTGTCTCTGGGAAGAGTGTTACCCGCGATGTTGATCCTACGCGTTGGATTGTATCAACGAAGGATGCGTTTGATTCTACGACAGCGGCACCCGATAAAGTGTATTCCACAAAGGGCTGCTTTATTGATTCTATGCCAAGCCTTCCTGAGAGTGGATTGGATATTTCGCCGGAGTTAGTGAAAGACTTGGACCCAGCCAATACACTGTTGTTGGCTGCGGGACATCAGGCGTTTTATGATGCGCAGACGGAAAATTTAGATCGCAGTAAAATAGGTTTGGTGATTGGTAATTTGGCGTTACCTTCCGAAAAATCTTCGGCCTTATCACGTGAGTACTTTGGTCGAATTTTGGAAGAAAAGGTGTTGGGTAAAAGTAGCTTAGATGAATCGAAAGCTACTCACCCATTAAATCGTTATGTGGCTGGAATGCCGGGTGGTGTCTTGGCCAAGGCGTTGGGATTAGGCGGTGGTAGTGTTACCTTGGATGCAGCATGTTCTTCATCCCTATATGCATTAAAATTGGCCGTGGACGAGCTTCAGTCCGGGCGGGCGGAGGCGATGCTTGCCGGGGGCTTATCTCGACCCGATTGTTTATATACCCAGATGGGTTTTTCGCAGTTGCGTGCTTTGTCACCAACCGGTACATGTTCACCTTTTGATGAGCGTGGAAATGGCCTAGTTGTGGGTGAAGGCTGCGGCTTGTTTTTGTTAAAGCGTTTGGATGATGCCCAGCGCGATGGTGATACGATTCATGCTGTGATTCGTGGGATTGGCTTGTCGAACGATATTGGCGGTAGCTTGTTGGCGCCGAATTCAGATGGTCAATTGCGTGCGATGCGAGCGGCTTATGCGCAAGCGGGGTTGCAACCGCAGGATATGGATCACGTTGAATGCCATGCGACCGGAACTCCCTTGGGGGATTCAACAGAAGTAGCGAGCTTGCAAACATTGTGGGGCGATTCGGGAAAACCGGGGCAATGTGTCTTGGGTTCGGTCAAGTCTAATATTGGGCACTTATTGACTGCGGCTGGATCTGCGGCGGTGTTAAAGACACTTTTCGCAATGAAAAATAAAACATTACCACCAACGGCCAATTTTGCATCAGCCAATCCAGTGATGCACTTGGATGAGAGCCCGTTTACGGTGTTGTCGGAATCCAAAGAATGGCCTACCCGTGATACAAAAACGCCTCGCCGTGCTGCGGTAAGTGCTTTTGGATTTGGCGGAATCAATGCCCATATTATTTTAGAAGAATACCCAGAAGTCAAAGCAAAGAAAAAATCCACATCGGTGGATATTGCACCGATGGCGACCGCAGACATTGCGATCGTCGGTATGGATGCGAGTTTTGGTCCTTGGACAACTCTGCGAGCTTTCCAAGAGCGTGTATTGGGAGGGCGTTCGTCGGATGAAGCGACATTGCCGTCCGGTTGGTGGGGTTTGGATGAGAGTACTTGGTATAAAGTACAAGGCTTGAACCATTTTCCCTTTAAGGGGTTTTATGCAGATACGGTTGAGATTCCTCAGGATATGTTTCGAATTCCCCCCAAGGAATTGGAAGATATGTTGCCTCAGCAGCTGTTGATGCTCAAAGTATCAGCACGCGCTCTGATGGATTGTGGGATTAGCCCAAAAGCTTCGGCCAAGGGTGAGCACGATACTATTAATCAGAAAACAGGGGTGTTCATTGGAATTGGTTTGGATTTAAATTCGACAAACTTTAGTTTCCGATGGGATTTAATTAATAAAGCTCGAGAATGGGCTGAACACCTTGATTTAAAATTGAGTGAATCGGAACTTGAAGCTTGGACTGAGTCTTTGCGCGACCAAGTGATGAAGCCCTTAACGGCGAATCGAACAATGGGTGCTTTAGGCAGTATTGTGGCGAGCCGAATTGCACGAGAGTTCCGCATCGGTGGGCCGACCTATACAGTTTCATGTGAAGAAAATTCTAGCATGCGTGCTTTGGAAATCGCTGTGCGTGCATTGCAGGATGGGTCATTGGATCAGGCTTTAGCTGGTGGCGTCGATTTGAATGGTGACATGCGGTCTGTATTGTCAACGCATCACGGTCGTGCATTTTCAGCCAGTGGTCAGTGTAAACCATTCGATGCTCAAGCAGACGGAACAGTAGTCGGTGAAGGTGCTGGTGCGATAGTACTTAAACGACTTGATGATGCCGTGCGTGATGGTGATCGCGTGTACGGTGTGATTAAAGGAATTGGCTCATCAACAGGTGGGGGCGTGGATACTCAGCTGCCTACCGATGAAGCGTATATACATGCTGTACAATCGGCGTTCAATGAAGCCGATGTCGATATTGAGTCCGTTGGGTATGTAGAGAGTAGCGGAAGCGGTATCCCTGCAGAAGATGCTTTGGAATCGCATACATTGAGTAAGCTGTTCAAAACACATGAAGATAATGTATGTCAGTTGGGCAGTGTGAAAGCCGATATCGGGCATGCAGGTGCAGCTTCTGGAATCGCGGGCTTGATTAAATCGGCATTATGTTTGTATCAAGAGATTTTACCGCCGTTGCGCGGATTGGAAGAGCGATGTGAAGCGTTGCAAGGTTCTGGTCATCGTTTATATTGTTCCAAGCAGGCACAGTATTGGCTGCGGGATCACCATGATGGCCCCATGCATGCAGGTGTCAGTTCATTTAGTCTTGATGGCAATTGCACTCACGTAGTCTTGGAATCGTATGAGCATCCAGTCAATGAGTCCCGTGTGCAAACAGAACGCTTGCAACCGCTGGGATTGCGTGATGAAGCCCTGTTTTTTGTAGAGGCGAATAATGTTCAAGCGCTTGAAGTAGGGCTTGGGCGTTTGCATACCTTCGTCGAACATAGCCCTGATTCGCCTGTTGAACTGTTGGCGCGTCAGTGGTGGCATGATAATCGAGAAGATAACGCCAAGAGTTTGGGGATCACCTTCATTGCGAAGAATGCAGTCGAGCTGATGGCTCAAATCGATTTTAGTCGTCCTTTGTTGAAAGATGTAAAAGGCAATGATATAGAAGCTGCTTCAAATCAGCCGGTTCCGCCCTTTGTGCGTGATCGAGTCTTTTTTAATAGTGAACCTTTAGGTGCTTCGGGCAAATTGGCTTTTGTGTATCCGGGTTCGGGTAACCAATATATGCACATGGGGCAAGAATTGTCTGTGCAATGGCCCGAAATTGTTCGTAATCAACATAGTGAAACTAAAAATTTACG
>CALLLL010000292.1 GCA_938082445.1 uncultured bacterium | reverse complement strand
AGTGGGATCAATACATCGAAAAACTGATCGTACACCGCACCAGAAGCACTTCGGCGAATCGGCACTTGAGCATATTTTTTCATTACTACACTTCGCCCCACTAAAACAGCCACCTGCAAAGGTAAGACCTGCCCCAGCAAGGCGATCAATGTACTAAAATACCCGAAAATTCGCTGACCGCTATCGGCCTCTGGATCGGTCAATCGGGTTACCATCCGCCATTTGTACGCTGTCAATTGACAATGAAGCGCAGTGGACAACACGATTAAAACAATACCGCCCCACCGTTGTTCGATAGTACCGCACCAAGACTCTTTACGGTTAAAATCGATGGGGAATGAGTCAAATAACAGCCACAACAACGTCGCACTAATCCCAAATCCAACCAAGGTCATAACAAACATACGAGTATTTTTGGGTACGGCATTCATCGCTGCTTAGCCTTCATACCAAGAGGCGGGTAATGGTTTGCCCAGTAATGCTGCAAGTTTACCATGGTGTTCACGCAACTGCTCAACCACATCCGCCGGTAAAGAGTTCACCGATACGTCCGCCCTTTCAGCGCTTTGGTACAACATTTTGTTCAGCATGGTGCTTTGTTTTACCCGTCCGACAAAATTAGCTAAGCCCAAGCCTCGGAACACTTGCGCAATTCGATAGGTAAATAAAGCAAGCCCTTGACTACGTGCAGTGCGAGCGGCATTGATCGTTTCATTGGCAGCTTCGGGTACAACATGTATATCCACTCCTAAAAAATCATAAATGGATTGAATATACTTTACCGGGTCATTCTTTAAGTCTTCGTAAAACACTACAAGCATTTGCTCTGCCGGAAATCTATCGTAGTAGGTCCGAAGATGCTCGTAATAGTGAAATTCTTTTTGTATCTTTGGGTCCCGCGCATAGTCTTCCAAAGAAACCGATGCATCCACATTCATTGTTTGGTTATACGCATAGCCTGATAGTAATTTATCCACCGGTTCACGCAGGCAACAGATTAACTTAACTTCCGGCATATCGGCTTTAATACGATCGGCAGCAGCTTCGGAGTAATAATAATCGTGGGACAACTCACCGGCTATTCGTGCATCCCCAATATCCTTAAAGAAACCTTCATACCATGCGAGCCCTTTGGTGTAATAACGATCAAAGAAGTATATATCCTTGGCAGGCGGCACATAGATTTCCGGGTGCTGACGCAAGGCTTCGAATAACCAAGTTGAGCCTGCTCGTGCAGTGCCAATATATACAAAATCAGGTAGAGCCACTATTGACCTCTTTGATGGATGCGTTGTGCCTTCACCTTAACACACCGTATCTAGCCGAGTACATCGAAGGTACCCCGGACTCGGTTATATACCTGCTCATAGTGAACTGCCCGTCGACGCCAATCATAGTCCTGGACCCAGTCGGCTAGCATTGCTGCAGACGCGCGCAAATCACTGTTCAATTGCGCTTCAAGCGCATCAGCCATAGCACCTGACTCATCAGCACATACCGTCCCTACCGTTGATTCACGTACCAAATCCTTTGAGGCATTGTTCGGCGCATCCACCACCACCGAAGGCAATCCACATGCCCCGGCCTCTACCACAACAATACCAAAGCCTTCCCGTGTGGAAGGCAACACAAAAACTTTGGATGATTTCATCGCCGAAAGTACATTGGCATGTTCGTCGAGAAAGCCTGAAAAGCGCACATTATTTTCCAGTGACAGCTCATGCACTTGCTTCTCCAATGAATCACGCTCTGGGCCATCCCCCACAATACGGCACTGTACATCAGGTATTCGTTGCACCAGCAGGCTCATCGCATCCACCAACCGTGCCACGCCCTTTGACTCAATCAAACGGCCAACAAACAAGATATCACTGGCTTCATTATCGGCTTGTGTATCCACAATGGCATCGACATCAATCCATGGCGGAATAGTGTCTAAGCGGGCCACAGCAACCCCGCTTTCCTCCAAGCCCTCCGTTGTATGCGGGGAAATAGAAATAATATGATCCGGCAGATCCGTTGCGTAATACTCAATACGTTCACCAATGCGTGCTTTAATTCCTGGGCCTAAATAATCGACCCAATGCTCATGTCCCCACATTTCCAACCAAGTAGACACCAATGGTACATGCAGTCGTCGAGCAGCAAACGCTGATGCGTACAAGGGGAAATACGGTGTAGCCATGCAATCAATTAAATCTAAATCGCCGATCTTCATCAATGCTTTATGAACCTTGAAGGAAAATTTGATTGCCTGACGAACACTACGTGAATACGAACCCTGCAAGGTGCCCTTAACCGTTGGTTCACAAAGGCCATGTAAAAATACATTGGGGGCGACTTCGCGAACCGCTTCCCCCTCCCAGAGTTTCATGCTCAACAAATGCACTTCATGTCGATGACTTAAAAAATGCGCGAGATCGTGAAATACTTTTTCACCGCCCCCTACCGAGTACGGGTAAACCCCATCGTATACCAAGGCAATTTTCATGCAAGGCCTCTATCGGGATGCCACAATGGACATCAGGACGCCGACTTCTTCGAGCCAATGTGTTCGAGTGAGATAACGCTTAGCACAAAAGCATTAAAGATCAATTGAATACCAATCACCAAAGCAAAAGCCGATGGCAATACAACCGAATCTGTCAATCCACCTGGGAAAGTATCAAAGCCCGTTGTGCTCCACTGATAGATCGAATACAGAATGCCGATCACTCCTCCGATGAGAATAAATAACCCACCAAATACCCCTTTTTCCAAACTCATAAAGGTTTGAAGTTTTCGGTACCCTTCTTTTGCGGGCAATAACCCCTCATGTACGGCAAAGGTACGTACAATCGCAGCGAACGAAAGCGACTGAAGCCCCATTATGATAAGCGCCATAGATAAAATTAGAGAGTTCATCCGCGGCGAACCGGTAAACAATAAAAACATCGCCACAATAACGCCAACCATTGCCATCAAAGCTCCTGGGTACACAAAGAGCCAGCGAGGACTAAACATCAATAAAAAACGTAAATGTCGCCATCCATCGCGCCATGAACGCAAATGCGGTGCGCGATCCCGTCCATCAGGCTGAAGCGTGGTAGCCACTTCGGTGATTTTCATATCAAACAACGAAGCTTTCACCACAATTTCACTGGCAAATTCCATCCCTGTAGTCCGCACATCCATGCGAGCATAGGCTTCTTTGCTAAACCCTCGTAAGCCGCAGTGGAAATCTTTACTTGGTGTATTAAACAGCACTCGGCCGATAAATGTAAGAACAGGGTTCCCTAAATATTTGTGCAATGGAGGCATCGCCCCGGGAGCAATCCCACCACGAAACCGGTTCCCCATAACGAGGTCATACCCTTCACGCAACTGCTCAATAAAGGGACGAAGATTGGTAAAGTCATAGCTGTCGTCCGAATCCCCCATGATGACGTATGTACCGTAGGCCGCTTCAATACCGCCGCGCAATGCTGAACCGTAGCCTTTAGCTTCAACATCCACCACACGTGCCCCTTCGGACCGAGCAATATCCTGGGACCCATCCGTACTGCCATTATCGGCAATAACGACTTCGCCAACGACCCCCATATCGGCCATTGACTTTTGTGCTTTCTGAATACAGATAGCCAGGGTTTTCTCTTCATTAAGGCAAGGCATAACTACTGAAACTTCAATATCGCTCATAATGTTCTCGTATGGTTGTCTTAGGGCTCAAATGTTGTACATAAAAAGATTATCAGAATAGCCTAAGGTATTCCAACAGTGCAGACCTAAAAACAGATTAATACCCGTGCGGTAACTCATCACCCAAACACGTGCCCACCGATCGCGCAGCTGTGATCCAGGCATGGTCTAAAGGAACAAAGCGTGTTTTACCGGCGACCTCCTCCAGAGGCACAGCCACAAACTGATCGCCACGCTTGGCCACCATCACGCCAAACACTCCGCGTCGGGCACAATCGGCTACCGTCTTACCAAAAGACGTACTCAATCGTCTATCAGCTGGAGTAGGGGTGCCTCCCCGTTGAATATGCCCCAAAGATGCGATACGCGTTTCCAAACCGGATTCCGTTTCCAAGTGATCAGCCAATAACGCCGAGACCACTTCTTTCGGTTGACGAGGAATATCTTTTTTCTTGAGTTTAACGCCACGCTTCTTCGCTGTTCTACGCGCTTTTTTAATCGAACTCAATTCCCCTTGGTCAACCGCGCCTTCAGCGATTGCCACGATACTAAATGTTTTACCCAGCTTCACACGGCGTTTAAGCGATTTTGAAATAATGTCTAAATCATAAGGAATCTCTGGAATCAAAATTACATCGGCCCCACCCGCAATGCCCGCTCCAAGCGTTAACCATCCCGCTTTATTCCCCATGATATCAACAATGATCACTCGGTGATGACTCGATGCTGTTGTGTGCAAACGATCAATGGCATCTGTCGCCACACTCATCCCCGTATCAAATCCAAAACAAATATCCGTCCCCCACACATCATTATCGATGGTTTTGGGCGCCGTGATGATATTGACTCCTTCATACTCCATCAACTGAATGGCATTTTTCTGTGTGCCCCCTCCGCCAAGACACACCAAACAATCCAAGTCATTATCCAAATACGTTTGTGCAGCTTGCTCAGTTCGATCTTCTATGGTTCCATCCGGCAAAAAAAACGGTGAGGCTTTACACGACTCGTTCGGATGATGGTCCCCCCTTGCGTCAATAAACCACTGGTATCCTGATCGTGTAAATGAATAAATCGGTTTTCCAATAAGCCTTTAAACCCATCCAAAAAACCAAAGACCTCCACGCCCTCTGGGTCAAGCGCCTTCGTGATCCCCCGAATAACCGCATTTAATCCTGGGCAATCTCCTCCTGCGGTTAAAATCCCAATGCGTTTTAATCGCTTCTTGGAGGATGCCATAGAATGAACTTACCCTTTCTTGAGTGTACGCTTCCCGGTCCGTTTACTGGCTAACTGCATATAGTAAACAACCGCTTGTTTTTGAGCATCAACTTTACGCCCATTGCGTGAAGTATAATTGTTCGACTGGATTTCTTCCAAAATCCGTGCCTTACAATTATCTTTCAACTGCGCTTTCAATAATATCATAATCTCTTTGCGGATATACTTTGCATAAATTGGAAATACCATTTCAAGGCGCCAATCTAAGTTGCGCTCCATCCAATCCGCTGAACCCAAAAACACTTTCTGCTCATCTCCCTGCCCAAACACATACACACGCTGATGCTCCAAATAGCGCCCCACCAAAGAAATTGCCCGAACATTCCGATGCGAAGCCATGGCATGTGTCGTTCGAACGATTAAATCAATTTTCACACCAGCATCAGCTGCTTTACACAATTTTCGAATAATGCGTTTGTCAGTGAGATGATTAATCTTGATTAAGATATACCCATTCTCGCCTTTCGCTTTTTCCTCTGCAATCAAAGATTCGAATCGCTTACGCAAATTAAAAGGTGACACCAACAAGTGTTTAAACTTGGGGGGATCGACCAAACGAATACGTGCCGCTTTCTCTAGAAAGTCAAAGACTTTATCCACTTCTTTGGTAATACGCTCATCCGAAGTCAGCACCAAGCTATCCACATACACCCGGCTTGTGTCTTCATTGAAATTCCCCGTTGATATCCCCGCAAAACTTTTATTGTTACGGCGAATAAACAAAAACTTCCCATGTACTTTCATCGGCGGAAGGCCATACAACACTGTTGCACCCGATTCTATGAGGCGATCGGCATATAAAATATTTCGCTCTTCATCAAAGCGTGCTTGCAATTCAATCGACACCACCACCGACTTCCCGTTTCGAGCGGCATTGATCAAGGCATTGACCACCTGAGATTGTGCTGCCAAACGA
>CALLLL010000291.1 GCA_938082445.1 uncultured bacterium | reverse complement strand
TTGGACCTTGTGAATCATCTGATCGGGCCATTTGATTCCGTTTTGGCTGAAACTCATACTGCGACTAAACAGCGCAGCCATGCAAGCACAGGAGAGATGGTGGATGTTGAAGTGGATGATATGGCCATCATGTTACTCCGTACGCATAGCGGTGCATTGGGAAGTATCGAAGCTTCCAAGATCGCTACAGGCACCAATGATGAGCTCCGTATCGAAATTCATGGAGAGCATGGTGCAATGCGGTTAAATCTTATGGATCCCAATTGGTTAGAAGTATATGACATGCGCGACGAAGCATCACCTATTGGTGGTCATCGTGGATTCAAGAAAATAGAAACTGTGAGTCGTTTTCCTAAACCCGGTGGTAGTTTTCCGGCCCCTGCCTTAAATGTCGGTTGGTTACGTTCGCATGTGGCGTGTTTACATAATTTTTTATCGGCCATTGCCGGAAAAGCCGACGATACGCCGAGTATTGCGGATGGCGCAGAGCTTCAACGCATTATGGATGCGGCCTATGCATCTGCTGAAGCCGGTTCATGGCAAAAACTATAAGGGAATAGGGTACTTTGAGTGAGTCTACGCATCGCATATTGATTATAGGAGTCGGGTCCATTGGTGAACGGCATACCCGCTGTTTTTTGGCCTCTGGTCGAGCTTCGGTGGGGATTTGTGAATTAAATGAATCACTTCGGGATACCATTGCCCAACGTTATGGGATTGATGACGCGTTTAAAACTTTAGATGATGCCTTAGTGTCGCCATGGGATGCCGCACTCATTGCCACACCGGCACACACCCATATCCCAATCGCTTTGGAACTGGCACGACATAATATTCCATTGTTGATCGAAAAGCCTTTATCGATAAGCGATGAGGGAATTGAAGAGTTGTTGAACGAAGTCAAGGATAGAGAGTTGCTAACCGCGGTAAGTTATAACTACCGTGCGCATCCAGCACTTGCTTCCATGAAAGCCTCCTTGGACTCAGGCCAATTCGGAAGACCTCTTCAATTATACGCTAACCTTGGTCAAAATTTTGCTACGTACCGTCCCGCGTATGCTTCAGTATATTTTGCTGACCATGCCCAGGGCGGTGGCGGAATACAAGACTGCTTAACTCATATTATTAATCTTTCCGAATGGTTGATTGGTCCAGTGACGCGTATTGCAGGTGATGCACTACACCAGCAGTTGCCGGATGTTGAAGTAGAGGATACCGTGCATGCTTTTGCTCGGCATGGCTCCGTCATGGCAAGTTATACGATGAATATGTATCAACAACCCAATGAGACTATAGTGACCGTTGTTTGTGAAAAGGGCACGTTGCGTTTTGAAGTCAATGGTAGTTGTTGGAAATGGATGGACGAAGTCGAAGGGGAATGGCATACAGAAGAGCATCCGCTAAAAGAACGCGATACATGGTATATTCTCAACGCTAATGCTTTTTTGGACGCGCTGGAAGGTCTGAGTGAACCCTTGTGTTCTCTTGAAGATGGATTTCAGACACTAAAAGTCAATCAAGCGTTGTTGAATTCTCTGGAAACGGAAAAGTGGGAGACCATTTCCTGATGGCTTCGCATACGGGAGATATTAAGCTGGCCATGCTGGGGATGGTGGATGGCAATGGGCATCCCTTTAGCTGGAGCGCCATTATCAATGGTGAATACGATGTTGAAACAATGGCGCAATGCGGCTATGCGGCCATTCCAGAGTATTTAGGTAAAGAGCCTAAAGAAAATTTGGGAATACCGGGTGCAAAAGTGACCCATGTATGGTGCGATGATCCTGACGACAGTGATCGTGTGGCAAAAGCGGCTTGTATCCCCAATGTGGTTGAGAAACCCACAGATGTGATTGGTGAAGTGGATGGAGTTTTTATTGCAACCGATATCGGCCATGAGCATGTGGAGCGTGCGCGTCCTTTTATAGAAGCCAATATCCCAGTATTTATTGATAAACCGTTGACTGACAATGTCGAAGATTTGATTCAGTTTATTCAGTGGCAGCAAGAAGGCAAAGCGTTTATCACAAGTAGTTGTATGCGGTATGCACGTGAATTTTGTGATCTGAAGAAGCGCCTAGGTGATGTTGGGGAGTCCCGTTTGATTACGGTCTCCATGGCTAAGACATGGGAGCGTTACGGAATTCATGCACTTGAATCCACTTATGCCTTTCTCGAGCCTGGCGGGTATACCAGTGTCACGCATTCGGGGACGGATACACACAATATACTCCATCTAGCGCATGAAAGTGGAGTGGAAACGATATTGGCAGTGATAGATGACTTGTATGGTGCATTTGGCCATGTGCATGTTTATGGAACAGAAGGGCATGAGTCGGCGGAATTCAAAGACACGTTTTATGCCTTTAAAACACAGCTAAGTACTTTCGTCAATTTTGTGCGCAATGGCGAAATGCCTGATGAATTTAGTAACACTATAGAGCAAATGAGTATAATCATTGCAGGAATTACCAGCCGAAATGATGGCGGTCGTACGGTATCCTTAACCGAAATTGGAGAACAATTACCATGAGTGTTTTAGCATCGTTTTCATTGGAAGGTAAAGTAGCCCTTATCACCGGAGGTGGTGGGATTGCAGGACAACAAATGGTGCGTGCTCTTTGCGAGGCAGGGGCAACTACATGTGTGGCATCCCGAAATATTGAAATGTTGAAAGAGTTACAGGAAGCCTATGCAGAAGAGGGGCTCATATTTACGCCGTATCAATATGACCAAGCCGACGAAGCATCCATACTTTCGCTGACCGATGCGGTCATGAAAGATCACGGTCGGGTAGACATTTTAGTCAATAACGCTGTAATTCGTCCCATGCTTCATGGGTACAAGGATGATGCATTTACTTTTGAAACCAGTATGCACATAAATGCAACGGGGTTGTTTGTCCTTACTCGCGCTATAGGCGATATCATGGCGCAGCAAGGCGCGGGTTCGATCATCAATATCGGTTCAATTCAAGGCATGATTGGTCCTGACCCTGAAATTTACAACGGGACCAATATGAGCGGATGGTATCCGGATTACTTTTATCATAAAGGCGGAATAATCAACTTTACCCGATTTATTGCAAGCTATTATGGCGATAAAGGTATTCGTTGTAACTGTTTATCACCTGGCGGAGTCCAAACCGATGATCACCCTGAGCAATTTGTGGAACAATACAGCGCGCGGACATTTTTACGCCGTATGATTAACGATACCGATTTGCAGGGCACCGTAGTATTCTTGGCCAGCGATGCCTCTGTTTATGTAACTGGAACCAATATCCCCGTGGATGGGGGCTATACCGCAAAGTAAGGGTGCCAACTAGCCTTAAATTTTTCGTATTTTTACCATTTCAAAATCGTCTTCCTTTTGATACACTAATTTACATTATCATCATTATAGGAGAGCCATGAAGTGGACGCACTAATCACTCTAATCGAACCAGTCTTAGGCATTGTCGAAATTCCATTAACCAAATTGGGCTATTCTCTCACCGTTCCTTGGCAACGGTTGGTTTATTTGGTGGTGGTGCTCATACTTCTTTACAAGATTCTTGACTGGGTTATCTTCTTGATTCGAAGACGAAAGTCCGGTGATGCTTTAAGTGATGAAGCTGAAATTGATGCTTTACTGAAAAGTCGTGGGGATTTTAATGCCTCCACGACAGCGCTTGCGACCTTAAAGACCAGTCAAGAACATTTAATTAAAACAAAACAGTGGGCTGAATTGGCGCGCTTATTCGATGAAGCCAATTCCCCTAAAGATGCCGCCAAGTATTTTATGAAGGCAAAGATGCATAAGGAAGCGGCACAACAATTTGCACATCTTGGCAAGACAGAAAAAGCAGCCAAGATGATGGTGAAAGCGGGAGACTATCAAACGGCTGGGTTGTTTTATGTACAACAGGCAAAATTCGCTCCAGCGGCCAAAGTGTTTGAAGAAGGCGATCTACCTGCCCTTGCTGGTGATGCGTACGGAAAGGCCGGAAATTTTACAAAATCTGTGGAGTGCTACATTGAATATTTTTCAGTGGAACGCGACAATGCAGAAATTCGATATAAGGCAGCTCAAGAATGTGCGGCAATTGTGTTTGGAAAAGCTGACTTGAGTAAAGTCGAACCTGCGCAGCAATCGACACTGTTCGCAAAGTTGGGTGAAATCTACAAACACAATCATGAATATTTAAAGTCTGCGGAATTGTATCATCGTGCAGGGGACTTGGTGCATGCTGCTGAAGTGTATGTGCTGGCAGGTAAGTTGCAAGAAGCGGCCACGTGTTATAAATCAGCCGGTCAAGAACGGGAAGCCAATAAGATTGGCGGTCGTTTTTATGCACAGAACCAACGCTGGAAGGAAGCAGCGATGGCGTATGCTGGAGCGGGTGAATATCTTAATGCGGCGGAATGTTTCGCAAAGGATAATGACCCTATTCGTGCAGGAGAATATTTTGAAAAGGCCAATGCTTTCTCGAAAGCAGGGCATGCGTATGTGCTGGCTAAAAAGTTTGATAAAGGCATTGAGGTGTTGCAGAAAGTGCCTGATAGCGATGAGAATTTTGATATCTCCCGTGGGTTGTTAGGGCGATGCTTTTATGAAATTCATGATTACGAGCATTGCGCAGCTACCTTGGATAACCACTTGCTGGGCAAGCGGGTAGAAAAAGAGAATATCGACTACTTCTACATGCTTTCGCTTGCTTGGGAGCAGTTAGGGAATCTTGCAAAATCGAAGGATATCCTGCTCAAAATTGGTTCAGTGAATGCTAAATTCCGTGATCTAGATCAACGCCTATCCAGTATTGATTCACGAATATCCATGATGAATACTCAAACGGATTATGCTCCACAATCCACGCCTAGTGGGGGAACAGGCGGTCCGGAAATGACAATGGTCGCCAATACTTTGAAAGAGCGATACGATCTTGAAGTTGAATTGGGTCGAGGCGGGATGGGAGTCGTGTATCGTGCCCAGGATAAACAATTGGATCGTAAAGTCGCCTTGAAATTTTTAGGGTCGCTAGTGGATTCCTCCGATGAATTTCGCAAGCGCTTCATTCGTGAAGCACAAACAGCGGCAAAGATTAATCATCCCAATATTGTTGCCATTTATGATATTTCCGCGAGCGAAGGCAAGTCCTATATTGCCATGGAATATATAGAAGGTGACAATCTATTTAAGCATATACGAGACAAGAAAAAACTGGATGCTCGTGAAGCGATTAATATTATGGTCCAATCATGCGGTGCGCTTGGGGCTTTACACGATGCAGGAATTGTTCACCGTGATATCAAGCCCGATAATATTGTGCTTGCCAAAGGCGGGCTTGTTAAGCTCATGGACTTTGGATTGGCAAAATCCGATGACAATCGACTGACTAAGGCCAATATGGTGATGGGCACTCCATCGTATATGTCGCCGGAGCAAGCCAAGGGCAAAGAAGTGGACGGGCGTTCGGATTTGTATTCGATGGGATTGGTACTTTATGAGATGCTTACAGGCGATGTGGTGTTTAAGGATGGCGATATCATGATGCGCCAGATTCAAGAAATGCCCAAGAAATTGAATGAATTGAATCCGGAAATATCCGAGGCCTTAAGTGAAGTGGCGTATAAGTGTATTGCGAAAGACCCTGATGCACGGTATGCCAATGCCAATGAAATGATCAACGCGTTTCGTTCGCTTCAGACATCTTGAGGAAACTTCGCAGTAACAGTTTCTTGCCAACCCTCTATCATTAACCCTGCGTCGTTAATTTCAATGCAACGTAGATCTTCGCCTTCATGCGATAATTTGATAGTAATGTGTTCTTCGGGCAACATCGTATCGGCGCGTTCGGCCCACTCAATGAGAACGATTCCATTGGGCGTATCGAGCAAATCTTCATAGCCTAAATCAACGAGCTCTTCCATGGATGTCAATCGATACAAGTCCAGGTGGTAGATAAGCTTGGAACCATGATATTCATTCACCAAGGTAAATGTGGGGGAGCTTATCGGTTCATCCACGGCATAGGCTTCACCAAATCCATGTGTGAGACATGTTTTGCCCGCGGCTAAATCCCCATAAAGAGCCACTACCGCTTGATCGGGCATATGCTGCGCCAATATCACGCCAAGAGCCTGTGTATCCTCAGGAGAATGGGTATGTATAGTGAACGATTGTGTAGACATGGCGCCTAGCGTACCAAACGGAAGGGTTCCGGTTCCATATAGGCACTCACTTTTACACCGTTGCATTGTTTCTTGATGTAGTGTTGCATCGCAGGGACAATCCATTTTTCAGTGCCATGGTGCCCTGCATCAATGATATTTAGGCCTGTATCGTATGCATCCAAAGCATTATGGTATTTCACATCGCCCGTCACAAATACATCGACATCGCCCGGTATGCTGCCAGCCTGATCACCACCGGCACCGCCCATCACGGCAATGTTTTTTACTTTGGCATTTGATTTTCCCGTAACCCGTACATACTCTATCTCAAGCCCTTTTTTGACCTGCTTCGCAAAAGTGTCTAAGGCGATTGCTTTGGGGAGTTCGCCGCGTAACCCCAAAGAATACGTTTTATCGGTGATATCCAAGGTATATAAATCATAAGCGACTTCTTCATACGGATGTACCTTAAGCATTGCTGCAACGACTGCTTTGGCTTTTCGTTTTGGGACAATTGTTTCGAAGCGCAATTCCGCTTCACGATTAATCGCCCCTTTTTTTCCTGAGTATGGGGTGGCGTTTTCGTTGGGACAAAATGTTCCCACGCCTTCAGAGCTAAACGAGGCATGGGTATAATCACCAATACTGCCTGCCCCCGCATCCGATACTGCGTGCAATACAGCCTCCGCATGACTTTCCGGCACAAAGGTCACTAGTTTCTGCAATCCTGCTTGCGGGGTGGAAAAGAGTGGGGTCTTGTTTTTAAGCCCAAGTCGGTCGGCCAAAATGTGGTTTACCCCTGCTTCAGCCACATCCAAATTTGTATGGGCCGAGTAACATGCAATCCCGGCGGCATGGATATCCAAAAATAATTTCGATAACGGATTGTCGGTGCGCAGGGTTTTGATGGGTTCCCAAATTAAAGGATGATGACTCACGATCATATCCACTTTCGCTCGCTTAGCCGCTTTGACCATATCCTGCGTAATCGTCAGGCACGTCATAATTTTCGACACCGATTGAGTGGGGGATCCCGTGGCCAAACCGATTTTGTCCCATGAATACGCCAATTCTTCTGGCGCCCATTCTTGCATGGCCTGTATGACGTCGTTGACTTTCATAATGGTCCTTTTAAATTATTGTGCTTCAATCTGTTTACTGAATATAAAGTTTGCAATAGACTTCGATTTTATTATGAATAGCAGGGCAATTGGAAGCTGAAACAAAGGCGGAAGGAATTGATACCCAAATTGTTCACTCATCCAGCCGCTCGGAAAGTTTCGTGCCGTCCATGCAAGTGCTAATACATGGGATACCGAGAATAGAAAATAATACAAGCCAATGAGCGGGATGATAGTTTCCATTAGGCTTTTTGTGTCTGGAATTTGCAGCGTATCTTCAGGGAAAGTCGCATCTTTCCAGAGTCGACGGATAATCATATCTGTTTTTAATAGACATAGCCCAGCCACCAGTAAATAAATGAGTGGTGTGAGTATCGAGACGCTTATAGCGCCAAAAAAATGGAAATTTTCTTCTTTGTATAGAGATTTCACCATACTAGCCAAAGACCAAATGCTCCCTGGAATAATGGCAATAAACCGTAGTAGACAGAATAGACCAAATAGTTTAATGGCTAAATCTCGATATGCATGCATTACTTTTCTCCCGAATTATTGGCCCCAACTAATATCTATACCCGTATAAACTATCAAATATTCATTGAGTCTACCTTGCCTTCATCGTTGAATCCAAGGCATACGAGCGGTATGATTAGGGTTTGAGAGGTTAACCAGTGATTACGAGGGGATTATGGCAAAAACATCGGTAGTTTCGTGGAACGTAAACGGCGTTCGTTCAGTGTTGAAAAAAGGATTTTTGGATTGGGTGGATCAAGCGCAGCCCGATGTATTGTGTCTGCAGGAAAGCCGTGCGATGCCTACTGATCTCAAAGATGAAGAACGTGAGCCAGCGGGGTATACTTCGATTTGGACACCAGCAGAAAAGAAAGGCTATGCCGGAGTTGCTTGTTATACCAAAACTGAGCCGCTCTCGGTCAATACTTTAGGCATAGAGGAATTTGATGCCGAAGGCCGTATGCAAGCCATTGAATTTAAAAACTTCACTGTAATCAATTGCTACTATCCCAACAGCCAAGCTGAAGGGAAACGTATAGACTACAAAGTCCGCTTCTGTGACGCCATCTTAAAATATTGCAACAAGCTGGTTAAAAAAGGCACCAACATCATTCTCTGTGGCGATTACAATATTGCCCATACTGCGATTGACCTTGCACGACCTAAAGCCAACGAAAAAAATCCCGGCTATCTGCCCGAAGAGCGCGATGCCATGACCAAATTTTTAGGTGCTGGCTATGTAGATACCTTCCGTCATTTTCATCCCGATGAACCGGATCATTACACATGGTGGTCTTACCGCGCCGGTGCTCGTGCAAAGAATGTTGGCTGGCGGATTGATTACCATTGTGTAAACGAAAGCTTTATGGATCGCGTCGAATCTTCTATCATCAACAACGATGTTATGGGATCAGACCACTGTCCACTAACCATTACCGTAAAGGACTAATTCAATGCGTTCACAAGTCACCACGAAACGCGGCGATACCGGTGAGACACGAGCCTTAAGCGGTGAGGTGTATTCCAAGTCTCACCCCATTTTTGCGGCTTGTGGCGATGTGGATGCAGTACGTGCAGGTATAGCCGCGTTACGGCTCAAGCTTCAACGGCGGGGTACAGAACAAGCTACTGAAGCCAATGAGTTTTTGTTTTGGCTCTTGCATGTATGCTTTTTGGTTGGTTCGCAGTGCAATGACCCTCTCAATAAAAAGCCCCAATACCGTAACCGTGATTTGAGCACTAAAGAAATGGATACGTTAGAAGAATTTCAGGCAAAGCTTG
>CALLLL010000290.1 GCA_938082445.1 uncultured bacterium | reverse complement strand
CAAATTGGGATAAATAGTCACCAGCGCCCGGCACCCAAGCCAATGCACCATCTTTTAGAAGCAGGTTATACACAAGATTGTTAAGCGGTACGGTAATACCGAGTACGAAAATCACCGCGAAGCCCAAGCCCACAGCCGTATCCACCTTCTTCGAACACGCAAGGAACGTACACATGCCCAAGAAGAAAGCCAAGGCCATATTCTCGATAAAAATCGCTTTGATAAGTATGTTTAGTAATTCTTGCATGGCTTATCCTTCCATCTCTACTTGGTCAGGCTTGAAGGTACGAATCCCCCAAATCATGAAACCAATAATGAAGAATGCGCCTGGAGCCAACAACATCAAGCCATTGGGGTTATACCATCCGCCTTCGTTTACCGTCTTAAAGATTACATGGCCAAAGATTTTACCCGCACCAAAGAGTTCACGAACCAACGCAGTCCCCATCAAAATGATGCTGTATCCCAAACCATTACCAATTCCATCCAAGAAACTCGCCCAAGGTGGATTCTGCATCGCATAGCCTTCAGCACGTCCCATCACAATACAGTTGGTAATAATCAATCCGACAAACACCGATAAGCTTTTGCTGATTTCAAATGCAAATGCCTGCAATACTTGGTCAGCCACAATCACGAACGATGCGATAATACACATCTGCACAATGATTCGTATGCTCGAAGGGATGTAGTTACGAATGATACTGACCGAAAGGCTGGATAATCCACAGACCGCAGTCAATGCAATACACATAATGAAGGATTTATCCATCTGCGTTGTTACTGCGAGCGCAGAACAGATACCGAGCACCTGCAAGGCAATCGGGTTATTGTTAAATAGCGGATCGAATAATACTTTCCGCTCTTCTTTACCGAGAACTGCCATTATGCATTACTCCCTTCACCAGTCAGGTTAGCGATCAACGGACCAAATACTTCCTCACCCATCCAGAATTCAAACAAGTTGGTTACACCATTACTTGTCAAAGTCGCACCGGATAAGCCGTCAACGTTGTACGGAGCTTCTTCAACAGAGCCCGCAGCACCTTTAATTACTTTTATATCCACCGAACCGGATTCACCATAGACCAAACGTCCTGGCCATTTAGCTTTCCAACTAGGGTTATCGACTTCAGCACCCAAACCAGGGGTTTCTTTATGTTTATAGAAGGTTAATCCTTTAATCGTATTGCCATCTGTATCGAGTGCCAAGAAACCATACATCGTTCCCCACAGCCCCATACCTTCAACCGGCAATACATATTGAGCAGGATTGCCCTCACCATCTTTAATGGTGTACATCACAACATAATTTGGGATGCGCGCTACTTTCGCTTTATTTTTTGGAGCATCATAGCCCCCATCAGTTGTTTTTGATACCGCTTGCTGATCATAGGCTAAAAGGTTACCAATATCAGCACCTTCTGCCACTGTGCCATTCTTAACATCAATCACTTGCATATCGATATTTTCACTAAATATGGCTTCCACTTCTTCAGCGGTCGGGCTACTGCCTTCACCAATCAATCCTGCTACCGACAACACTTTTTTCTGTTTATCAAGTAACAAATTGGCATCTTGTCTATCTTTCAAAGAGACCGCTGTTACCGACACCAGTGCAGAACACGCAACACACACAATTGTGGCAAAAACGACGATATATTGAATACTATTTTTCTGCATAGCGAAGCTCCCTACGTTTAATGTTCGCTTTCACAATGTAGTGGTCAATCAATGGGGCAACCATGTTCATGAACAAAATCGCCAACATCCAGCCCTCAGGATACGCAGGGTTAATGACCCGAATCAGAATGCCTAAGACTCCGATAAAGAAACCGTAAATCAACTTACCTTTATCCGTGAAAGCAGAAGAAACAGGGTCCGTGGCCATAAATACCGCAGCAAATGCGAAACCACCTAAGACCCAATGCCAATAGAAAGGAATATCAAACATCGGGTTGGTATCCGAACCGACTCCATCCAGAATCAAGGCCATCACCAAGCTACCCGCCAAGCAACCTGCCATCGTTCTCCAAGAACCGACACCCGTCACAATCAAGACAATTGCACCGAAGATACACAACACAACAGACGTTTCACCGATAGAACCCGGAACCGTTCCTATGAATGCATCCATCCAAGTGAAACCAGATGCCAAGATTCCTTCCATACCTTCCAGTGCGCCGATACCCAACAAAGTTGCTCCTGTTGCACCATCGACAGTCGTATCAGCCGCAATCCAGACTTTGTCGCCTGAAAGCTGAGCAGGGTAAGCAAAGAAGAGGAATGCACGTCCAGCCAAGGCAGGATTCAGGAAATTCATCCCAACACCACCAAAAATTTCCTTGGCAACAATCACCCCAAAAGCAATCCCCATCGCAACCTGCCAAAGCGGCGTAGTTGCTGGAAGAATTAAGGGGAACAAAGCACCCGAGACCAAGAAACCTTCCGTAATCTCGTGTCCACGCACAACCGCAAATAATCCTTCAATCATCCCCCCTACAGCCATCGTGACTAAATAGATAGGGAGATAATAAATCGCGCCGAACAAAATGCACCCAAACCAGCTAGAAGAATCATAATCCCAGCCCAAGAAATGGTAAAAAGAGGTTTGCCAATCGTTGAGCGGTAAAGCCCCGGCTTCAATCGCCGTAAACGCCTGGAATCCGGTATTGTACATCGCCATCAACATACACGGCATTAATGCAATCACTACCGTGAACATCATTCGCTTGAGGTCCAGACCGTCACGAACGTGCGAAGCACCTTTCGTCACCTCATCCGGTGTCAGCAAGAAGGTATCGTGTGCCTCGAACAAGGGATACAGCTTTTCAAGCGGCTTCCCTTTGGCAAACAGCGCCTTATGCTGCTTATCGTGTATTTCTTTCAGAAATTTCATGCATATTCCTTAATGAATTTCACACCACATTTATAAAGAACTGAACGGTGCTTACCCTTCAGCTTCAATCACAGATAAAATTTCGCGCAACTTCGTACCATACTCATTCTTGCAAGGACATACGAACGTCGACAACGCTAAATCTTCCTCATCCAATTCCAAGCAACCCAGTTGCTCAGCACCTTCTACATTGCCCACCAACACATGACGCAACAACTGAGTCATCATGAAGTCCATCGGCATCACTTTTTCATACACACCAATCGGCACCATCGCGCGATGCGAACCGTTCGTGGAAGAATTAAAACTAAACTTTTTATTCTTATTTAATTTTGAAACGAAGGTATTGATCACGGAGAATTTTTCTTGTCCAGGTCCCATCCATCCCAAAAATTCTCGGTCATGATATTCTTCAATCACCGAAATTTGGTTATGATAACGACCCAAGAATCCAGCTTCTTCACCCTGAGCAGTTCGACCACTCAACACAGAACCGGAGATACAACGACTATCGTTTTCATTTAATTCACCTGCAACCAATTCATCCACCGAAGCCCCTACGCGTGTACGAATCAAGCGCGGATTTTTAACTTGAGGCCCTGCCAATGAAACGACCCGGTTTACATTCAATTGACCAGAACCAAAAAGGTGGCCCAAGGCAATGACATCTTGGTATCCAATGCTCCAAGCCACACGACCCGCATGGGCAGGGCGTAAAGTATGAATATGGACACCCACTGTACCTGCAGGGTGAGGCCCGCTAAACTGCTCATGCGCAATTCCAGCATGCGCACCAACTTCAACCGCTGAATCTGATGCTGAGCATAAATAAATATGGCCTTCACGCAACTTAGCAAGTGCAGAAAGGCCTAAAGAAAACTGTTCTTTTTGTTCTTCAACGATGAGATCCACATTCGGCGCCAAAGGATTCGTATCCATGGCCGTAATAAAAAGTGCATCCGGATCCGAAGTCACACTAGGAACCTTACTAAAGGGACGCGTTCGGAACGCGCTCCACATACCAGACTCAATTAATAAGTCACGCACTTCTTCACGGCTATAGCTGGCAATGTCTTTGGCTTGATAACTTTCAAAGCTTAGGACTTCATCAGCAGAAGGATCATTTTTTAATTCCCCTTCTGACAACGTAATCACAACCGTAATCAGCGCACGTTTGTCGCCGCGGTTGACCGCCTTGATTGTTCCCGCAGCCGGAGCAGTATAAAATGTGCCCAAAGACTTTTTGTCTTCAAACAATTGTTGCCCGCGCTTAACGGTGTCGCCTACCTTGACCAGCATCGTAGGTTTCATCCCGATATAGTCAGCTGCAACCACAGCCACTTCCGAGACCGATGCTCCATCGTGAATCACTTGTTCAGGTTCACCGGCTATCGGTAAATCCAAACCTCTTTTAAACGTATGAACGCCCATTATGCTCCTTTTACATCCACCTGAACTTTCGGGTGTAGGCCATTCCGATTTATAGGTGCACTCAAACACAGTACTCTTGAAATGCATGCACTAAAAAATGAGAGAGAAAAATGTTTATCAACCCGCAAACGGGGCTAATATAACAAAAAATCGGCATAAAAA
>CALLLL010000289.1 GCA_938082445.1 uncultured bacterium | reverse complement strand
CTGTTCTCCATGTCCATTTTAGGGGGTCTTTTCCCTCTTTATCCTGTACTTGGTTATATTGAAAAACATTCGACCAGTCTTCTACATAAACTACATCACTATGATTGGCCTTTAATGGTGTGGTATAGGTGGCCAGCACCTGATCATCTTCACCGCGAATCTCTATCTTAAAATCCGCATCCACTTGACCATTAATTTGTGCATACGGATAAGGATTGAATACTAAGGTGCGTGTAAGTCCCGCAGCTCGTCGTTCGGTGATACGACCTTCCGCTTCCCATTGCGCCCATTCTTGGCTGGACACCAATCGTAAAGCGGTATCGGAAATTAGTGGAGTTACACTTGCTTTTTTCCACTCATCGGACCCTGATAAAGAAAACGTGCAATATACCTGAACACTATCGGGTGCATTTTGGGGGACCGGGTAGCTGATGTGGAAGTATCGTGATATGGAATCAGTGCTAACGGTGATATTTTGAGAGGATACGTTGAATGCCCAGCATATGCACAAACTTAGGATGAAGAATCTGAGAGCTCGCGTGAGGGGAATTTGTGCAATAGTCAGTCTGTGTATATACATTGAGTATCCTTGCTCTTTTAAGTAGAGTTTTGCATGTCTGTTGATAACTGATAATACATCAAAAACCAATGAGCGGTCATTAATTTATTAAGCCGACTCATAGGGTAGTATGCGTATATCTGGAATTGTGTTTTATGTGGAAAACCTTTAGACTGAAAAAATCGTGCTATGGAATTGTTAAATAGGGTGTGGTGAGAGATAAATTTAAGCATGGTGTTTTTTAAGTATTCACGCAGAGATCGTGCAAATGCCTTTAGTGCTAGAAGGATAAAAAGATGAGAAGTGTACAATATTTATGGTGTGCAATCAGAACAGTGCAAGTCGGTGTAATGCTTTGTGCCTTTTTCTTAAGCCTTAGTTTAGAAGCAAGTTCTTCAACAATAGCTCTACCCAAAAAAGGAAAAGAACATACTCCACCCTTATCTAAACGGATTCCAGAAAGTGTTTCATCATTATCACTTTTTGGCCGCATTGAATGGAAAACAACAATGCTTCCCTGGGTGGGGGAAGGGCCTTACGAAGGAATTAGCGGTTCAGGTATGGTCGCAATTGAGGGCAAAATATATGTTGTTGGTGGTTTTATTCCTGGGGGGGATGAATCCGGAGATGATGTGAGCGGAAGAACCTCTCGATGGTTATGGTGTTTCGATCCAGAGAATAGCCAATGGACACGATTGCCCGATGCACCCATTCGAAGAGAGTATGTTCGTGCTGTTGCTGCAGGAAATGATCTATTTGTTATGGGGGGCGCCTCACAATACAAAGGGAGTGAGCCGCCGTATCGCCCACACAATGATGCAGCCTCTATAGATTTATCTAAAAAAGATTTAGTATGGGAGATGATGCCAGCCCTCAATATTGCCCGGACTCATATGGCAGTGGGGTTATCAAATAACCAATTGGTGGTTGCAGGGGGAAATGAATACAAGCGTAGTGAAATGGGCTATAGCCATTTAACTATTCGTGACTCTGTTGAAGTTTTTAATTTAGAACAGCCTGAAAAAGGCTGGGAATTGCGTGCCCCTATGCCCACACCTGCGCGTGGATGGGCAGCATCTTTTTCATCAAATGACCGACTTTATGTTTTGGGCGGGATCACGTGGGATAAAGAGAATCGAATTATAGCAACCCCTGAGACCCTTTCATATTCTTCTGAAAAAAATGTATGGACGAAGCATACTCCTCCACCAATCAGTATAAGTGGTTGGGAGGCTGCCCTTTATAATGACCGCTATGCTATTGCAACAGGGGGAGTGGTTCGACTTAATCCTGATTCACCCTTGATTTGGTCCGATCTCTCATTTGCTTATGACACGCAAAATGATCAATGGCTACGCATTGATGGTGAATTGCCGCCTGGAGCTGTGTTCAATGATCCCGGTGTCGTCATCATTGGGGATACCATCTATGTCCTTGGCGCTGAAGGACCATATGGAAGTCATTATAACTATTTTTTAATAGGCAAGATTCATCCTGCCAAAGAAAAAGAGTAGGGGATCTCTTAGAATTAAAGGATAATCAGATCGCATACAAATATTATTAATTTCTGATTAGTTTGATTAAAACACTATGTTTCGACACTAATTGGCAGGGAATATAGCTGCTATACTATTGAAATATTTTACCCGTTTCTGATTAAATTGACTCAATGTGTTGTGAGAGCAGAATAACGAAATAAGCGTAGCTACAAACTTCATTGCAATAAACCCTTCGGTATACTTGGGAAAATTATATCTCCATGAAAAAATCCCCGTTTATGAAAAGTGCGATATTCCTTCTTATTTTTATTATGTGTGGAATGCACGTTTTACCAATGGCTCAAGCACAGTCCCCTAAGACGAACGAATCTCAGAGCAATCCCGATTTTGCTCGTGAAGTTTTGCCAATATTATCGAATAAATGTTTTGTCTGCCATGGACCCGATGCGCAAAAGAATATCAAGCTCACGACCTTTGAAGAAGCCACCATGGATCACAAAGGCTCCAAACCCATTAATCCCGACGATCTTGCTAAGAGTGAGATCCTCATCCGCCTTCATGATGATTCGGACCCCATGCCTCCGCTAGATGCCGAAAAACAGCTTACGACAAAGGAACGTGAAATCCTGACACAGTGGGTGCAGTCGGGAGGGAAATATGCCAAGCACTGGGCCTATGTAGCACCAGTCAAATCGACTCAGCATAAGAGTATTGATGATTTTATATTAGCATCCTTAAAACCGCATGGCATATCCCTTGCAGACGAAGCGAACAAAGCTACACTGGCCCGACGTGTGTCATTGATTCTGACTGGTTTGCCGCCTGAGCCTGAAGTGTTGGCTACTTACATGGCTGATGATGGGGCAGGGGCTTATGAGTCACTAGTGGATACTCTGCTTGACAGTCCTCGATTTGGAGAACATCAGGCACGCTATTGGCTCGATGCGGTGCGTTATGGTGACACACACGGTCTCCATTTGGATAATAAGCGAGGAATTTACCCATACCGTGACTGGGTTATTCAAGCACTCAATGATAATCTGCCATTCAACGACTTCATCACCTGGCAGATCGCAGGTGATCTGTTGCCCAACCCCTCTCTTGAACAACAGGTTGCTACGGGCTACGTACGCCTGAATCCAAGTACTTCAGAAGGGGGAGCTATTCCTGCAGAGTTTCAAGCGAAGAATAATTTTGACCGAGTAGAAACCCTCGGCACAGCTTTTCTAGGGATGAGCATGCTTTGTGTTCGCTGCCACACCCACAAATATGATCCTGTTCCGCATGAAGAGTATTACCGCCTTATGGCTTTCTTTAATAGCACTGCCGAATCTGCCATGGATGGGAATAGTTATGACTATAAACCCAATGTGTTGGCCCCTCGGGATATTTCCGATTGGGAAAACTGGCGAAGACTGAATAAAGCGCTCACTGAGAATAGCAAGCCCACAGAGCCAAAACCAGAAATAATCATTAGGCCACTCAAATTCATTTCCAAAACTACATCGGAAAAAATTCCGCCAAAGGAAAATAGTGATCAATCCAAAGAATCCGAAAATAAAGGCTACAGCCATCAACTAGAATCGACTTTATTTAAAGATAAACTTGAAGGCCTTCAGCTAGAATTCTTCCCTGGAGACAGTGCGGAAAATTCGAAGATTGAGTTGGATCAGTTCAAGGTGCTACTTACACATTCGAATGGAAAAAACAAAGTACTTACGTTTAGGAGAGCGACAATACTTTCCGCTAAACGAGGTGTTTCAGTTGAAAAAATGAGTGGAGAAAATTCCGAAGGATCTTGGTCAATATCGATTGAGAGCGATAAAGCTAAAAAAATCCACCTTGAACTGATGCACGAAGAATTAGTAGCTGATGATGATGTGCTAACCATCCAATATCACACCCGTGATTCGGAACTGCAGCAGGAACGATACAATGTGTCAGCAATAGATAACCTTATAGATCGTGGGCCAAAAGGGGAGCTCGAGCGATTGGTCGATACCTTTACAACTACCCTCGTTGCCCAAGAAGGAAAGCCCCGTGAAACCTTCGTCTTGGAACGTGGTGAATATAATTTACCCATTGGCGATTCGCTGACACCTGATGTGATTTCCGTTGTTGGTCCTATGCCCGAGGGAGCCCCAAAGAACCGCTTAGGGCTTGCTCAATGGCTTACTTCGCGTGATAATCCTTTGGTAGCGCGTGTATTGGTCAATCGCTTTTGGCAACAGACTTTTGGCGAAGGATTGGTTCGCACTCCAGAAGAATTTGGCTTACAAGGTGAACACCCGACCCATCCTGAATTACTCGATTGGCTTGCTGTTACATTTCAAGAAACCGGTTGGGACTCAAAATCCATGCTCAAACGGATGGTGATGAGTAAAACTTTCAAGCAATCCTCGCGCATTCGCGAAGATGTTAGCGATCCAGCGAATCGTCTCTTTGCACGTGGACCCAGTTTTCGACTCGATGCAGAAGTATTGCGAGATCTCAATCTTTGGGCAAGCGGGATTCTCGATCCCCATATGGGAGGGGAAGGTGTTAAACCGTATCAACCCGACGGCATGTGGAAGGCTTTAGCTCATCCCGGTAGCAACACTAAACAATATGTGCAAGATGAGGGCGAAAAACTGTATAGACGCAGTCTCTATGTTTATTGGAAGCGTACCAGTCCTCATCCTATGATGACCTTGTTTGACGCGCCCAATCGCGAAACAAGCTGTGTGCGGCGATCGCGATCCAATACACCGCTTCAATCTCTTGCGCTTTTCAATGAGACCCAACGCGTTGAAACAGCACGCATTCTTGCAGAGCGCTTGCTAAAAGAAGAAAACAATGACAAAAAGCGATTCGATTATTTATTTAATTTAATTGCTAGCCGAAATCCAACATCTGTTGAGTATGAAATCAGTAATGGATTGCTTAAAAAGATGCACACTCGCTATGAAGCTTCAGCCGAAGATGCAGAAAAATTATTAGCCATCGGCAATATGCCCCGTGATGAATCACTTGAGGTAGTTAAGCTTGCTGCATGGACGCAAGTTACCTCCATGCTCCTCGCAAGCGATCTTGCACTATTGCTTTATTAACCGGTTCCAAGGAATATATTTATGTCACAAAATCCGCAACGAGAAAATGACCTGCTCATTACGCGTAGGCACTTCTTTGGACGCTCATCCCTAGGGCTGGGTACCGCCGCAATGGCCTCTCTATTGGGCAACGATTTACTCAGCAGCACTGCTGATGCATCTACCTCTCCATTGTTGAGTGCTGGCACACATCATGTTCCCAAAGCTAAGCGGGTTATTTATCTCTTTATGAGTGGCGGCCCCAGCCATCATGACCTGTGGGATTATAAGCCTAAGATGCGTGAGATGTTTGGACAAGATCTTCCCGAATACATACGCGATGGCCAGCGTATTACAGGCATGACTGCTGGTCAAAAAACTTTGCCTGTATGCCCCAGTAAATATGAATTTACCAAGCACGATAACAATGACGGCGGTATCTACATTAGTGAGCTTCTTCCCCATACAGCAAAAGTGGCTAAAGAACTATGTGTCATTCACAGTACCTATACGGATGCCATAAACCACGATCCTGCAATTACGTTCATCCAAACGGGAAGTCAAGTGCCCGGGCGTCCCAGTCTTGGCGCGTGGTTAAGCTACGGCTTAGGAAGTGGCAATAAAGATCTACCGAGTTATGTAGTGATGCATGCCAAAACCAGCTATCCTGAACAGAGCCTCTTTGGACGACTGTGGGGAAGTGGATTCATGCCATCGGATCATCAAGGTGTCCTATTGCGTGGTCAAGAAGATGCTGTATTGTATCTAAATAATCCAAGCGGTGTCTCTCGTACAGATCGACGCGACCAGCTTGATGCACTTGCAGCCATCAATCAAGCACATTACAACGACTTTGCTGATCCCGAGATTCTTTCACGCATCAAGCAACACGAGATGGCCTACCGTATGCAGACCGCTGTCCCTGAACTTATGGATATTTCAGATGAGCCCGACCAAACATTTACACTCTATGGTGAAGATGCTCGTGAGCCAGGTACATTTGCGGCATCCTGCCTCAATGCCCGACGCTTAGCCGAACGAGGGGTAAGGAATATACAAATTTTCCATCGAGGCTGGGATGCTCACGGGGGGCTACCAAGGGAACATGAGTCACAATGTAAAGACATAGATCAAGGCTGTGCCGCCCTTATTATGGACTTAAAACAACGCGGAATGCTCGATGATACCTTGGTCGTATGGGGAGGAGAGTTTGGTCGCACTGCCTATTGTCAGGGGAATTTAACAAAAGAAAATTATGGACGTGATCACCATCCTCGATGCTTTACGGTATGGATGGCAGGTGGGGGAGTAAAGCCCGGTATTACTTACGGAAAAACAGATGATTATGGCTATAATATCGTCGATGCTGACGGGAATCCTATGAATCCCAAGCCCGATAAAAGCTCCTTTACGCCCGGTGCTATGCACATTCATGATTTAAATGCCACCATTTTGCATTTACTAGGCATTGATCACAAAAAGCTGACCTACCGCTATCAAGGCCGTGAATTCCGTTTGACAGATGTACATGGACATGTTGTACACGATATTATCGCTTAAGCGGGATCCCTAAGCTCAACAAAATGGAATGCGAACAATCACTAGAACATTATCACGATTGATGTGCCATTGCTCCAGAAACCTTCAATATGCTACTCTCAACAAATATATGCAAGTCGTGAAGTGTGCAGTTTTACCCCCGAATACGCTTTTAGTTTAATTGAACAGAGGAATCCAATATGTCTATCTCTAACGCAAAAAGTACTACTCACCTTTTAAAGCTATTTCTATTCGCAGTGTTAATTTTCACCACGGAGTCTTTTGCAGAAACAGCTCGATACCGAGTAATCTGGACTGGTGACCCATCAACAACGGCGACCATTGCGTGGGACCAAGTGCAAGGCGAAGACCCTGTCGTATATTACGGGACTAAAAACGTTAAAGGCGATCTGAAAAAATACAAACATTCCACAAAACCCACACGTAACATGCCCAATTATCGTGGCATGAATAATATGTTTGCGCGCCTCGAAAATTTGGAACCTGATCAAGAATACTATTTCGTCATTAAAGACAGCCAAGATGTTAGTTCGCAATATTGGTTCCGTACGGCCCCGGATAAACCCCAAGCATTTACTTGCGTAGTAGGCGGCGATACCAAGAGCTACGGTTCTGCTCTTATTGCAGGCCGTGAATCCAACATGATGACGGCAAAACTACGCCCCTTGTTTGTTATTTTTGTTGGCGACTTTAACTCGGGTAACGGAGTACCATCGTCCCGTTGGCAGCAATGGTTTGACGATTGGTTTCTTCTGACAACCACCTATGACGAGCGACTCATCCCGATTGTTCCAGTGCATGGTAACCATGAGGATGGCGATAAAACTGTGCTTCATAACCTCTTCGATGTTCCCTATCAAGGAGATAATAAAGAAAATATTTATTATGATATGGCCTTCGGTAATTTCTTTTCCTTTTTAGCCCTGAACTCACAAATTCAGGCCGAAGGAGCCCAAACTCACTGGCTTGAAGAGCATCTTAAAAAGTACGAAGATTACACATTTAAAACTGCAGGCTATCACAAGCCCTTTTTCCCGCATACATCGCGCAAAGGAGAAAACGAACATCTCTACAAATTATGGGCCAACCTGTTCTTTAACTATGGCCTCGATCTTTCCTTTGATGCCGACTCGCACATCACGAAAATGACATACCCGCTTAGACCAAGCAATGAAAAAGGTAGTCATATGGGATTCATTCGGGATGATAAAAAGGGCACGATGTATTTGGGTGAAGGAAGCTGGGGGGCAGGGCCGCGCAGTACAGATGACCTGAAACCTTGGACTCTTCGTAGCGGTGCATTCAATCAAATAAAGTGGTTGCATGTATTCCCAGAGGAAAAAGGGAAGCCAGCTCGTATCGATATACGTACTGTTATTACTGCAGATAAGACTGAAGACGGACTCCTTATTCCCTATTCACATAGTGTTGTTCCATTAAAAGAAGGTCAGGAATTTGAGATACCAAAAGGTATTAAGCTGTTTAGCACAGAACCCTATGGTGATGTAATTAGCTTTCCCTTTTCAGGGAAATAATTTACTGTGAACAAATCATAAAGAAATCAATGAATACTCAGTGTCAAATGGAGTGTTAAGCTGTGCTAAATGGGTGTAAGGTGCTAGGGCTTGGTTTATTTTAGGTTGCAAAGAGTCGGTAAATTCGAATTGATTCTCACCTGAGCTCATCCTGTTAATAGACTAACACGATGACGGAATTTGTTTTGTATGAAAAGCAAGTGAGGAAGGATTAGAACTGAAGTTCACTTAGTTTGATTTGGATTGAATGAATCTCTTCCCCATCAATATTGATGATGGTGTACTTTACTGTAGGATCATCTGCTGTTAAATCGAAATCAACACGACCGAAAGATTGTTTTTCATTATAGCCAAATATCGACGACTCAATCAGTGGATGAACATGTTGATTTGTTAGGCGCGATGAACTAAATTCATACAGCGGGTACATCCCTTCAATTCCTGTGTCGATCTTATAGGCATCAGAGCGATGCCGATCGGCAGAGAGAATTAAAACACCAGGAATCTTTTGCGTTGCAATATATTGATAAATGCTTTGGCGCTCAGTATCGTAACCGTCCCAGGTATCTTTAGAACCCGGCTTTACATCTTTTGCCATCGGAACATTCGAACAGATGACCGTGAAGGTTCCCGGATTTTTCTTGAGTTTTTTCTTAAGCCATTTCATTTGGACAGGACCCAACATCGATGGAGCATCTGAATGTGGTGACTCGCGGTAATAACGACCGTCGAGCATGATGAAGTGTACATCGCCTATGCGAAAATCATACCAGCAACCGGGATTCTTTTTACCTCCGCCGTAGTATGGGTTGTCCCAATTTTCCTTATACAGTTTCCAAACATCACGTTTCCAAGAAGGTTCATCAATTGAGGCCCCTCCCCAGCCATCATTTGTAGTGAAGTCATGATCGTCCCAAATACTGTATATTGGTACACGTTTCGCAAGCTTCGACCACTCCGGCTGGCTTTGGCGTCGGTAATAATGAAATCGCTGCATTTCCGGAGTCTCCGG
>CALLLL010000288.1 GCA_938082445.1 uncultured bacterium | reverse complement strand
GTATTCAATCGGAGGCTCAGCATAGCGGAATATAATGCGTTTTGGCTTTGCATAGGTCAACGTTCCACTGGAGACTATATCTTCATCACTGGATATGGTCAGTTGCGAAAATTCGGCCTGTAATGTAGTCAGAGATGCACGGCGTTCACTTAACAAGCGTAACACCTCATCGGCATCCTGTGCGGGCTGTTGCCCAAAAGAAGCCAAAGCCAATCCCGCTATTACCATACAGATGGTCATACTTTACCTCTTAAGTCAGTCTTCCATCTCCCGTTTATATACAGGAGATGGAAGAATTAGTGTTGCTATAGTATTTAGACGGATCCGTGGGCGATTAATTCAAATCGAGTATATCTTTAACCGTACCGCGTGTTTCGTCTGTCATTGAATTCATGTCAATCGTGTCGAGTAATCGAATGTGGCTTTCCAATGTTGCGCCCAATTCTTGAGTGATGCGATCACGTTGAATGCGCAAAGCATCGATTTCATTTGAGAGGCTATTTTCCAGTCCTGCAGAATCGTTCTCGAAACGCTTAGCGGCGTGATGAGCATTTTCGATCAAAGAAGTCGCTTCACGCTTGGCGGTGTCGCTGATGTTCTCCGAAAATTTCATCGCAGATGATAAAGCAGTTCGCATTGTAATACTGCCTTCACGCATCTCATCGATTTTAACTTTTAACTGCTTATTTTCTTCCAACGCTGTTTGGAGCAGTTCTTTGCTTTGTTCGATGTATTTATCAACATCGACCGTTTTGTAACCACCCAATAATGCACGACGAAATACAGCACTGGGTTGTTGAGTGATTTCGAGGTCCGTATTTTCGGTCTCAGTGGTTTCTTCAGCGACTGCTTCTTCGCTGGAGTTTTCCTCATTCATCTTGATAACGTTGTCAAACTCTTCGTTATCGTTTTTGTTCATTGCAAATTCTTCAGCCATGGTTCTGACCCCCTTAAGGTTTTACTACAGTCGTTTCTATTTTCCTAGTTCCCGCGAACGGTCCGCCGCAGCGCGCATCGCTGTGAGTACCGTTTGTTCTAATTGGCTATCTCGAAACGACTCCAATGCGGCATGGGTCGTTCCACCCTTCGAAGTAACCTTTTCGCGCAGGGATAGAGCCGATTCTTCGCTCTCCACGAGCAATCGCCCTGCACCATATAATGTCTGAACAGCCAATTTGGTTGCCTGTTCTTCTGACAAACCTAATTCTACGCCTGCCTTGCACATACATTCCACAAAATAAAAAAAGTATGCGGGACCGCTTCCGCTGATGGCCGTAACTGCATCAATGGATGATTCAGGCACAGGTAATCCAATGCCAATAGCATTGAAAACAGTGTGTGCAATGGCTTCGTCCGCCTCGGTACAGGCGGAGTTTAGCGCGTACCCGGCGGCTCCAGCGCTAACCATAGAAGGGGTATTGGGCATTACCCGAATGATGCGCGCCTCGTTCCCTAAGTGCTTCTCAAAAAAGGAGATAGAGAGACCGGCAGCAATTGAAATGACCACGGTGTCTGGTGAAAATTGGGCTTTGATCTCAATAAGAGCCGCTTCCATATCCTGTGGTTTCGTGGCCAAAATAAGGATATCACTATTCGCAGCGAGATCGCTGGGTGAAAGTGCAATCGTAGCACCTTGTTCAGCATACGGGGCGAGTTTTTCTGCAAAAAGATCATAAAGGACCAATTGGGACGTGGTGATTTCACCGGCGTCTATTAAGCCGTCCCCGATGGCCTGGCCCATATTGCCATAGCCCAAAAAGCCAATTGATTGCTGCAATGCCACTGACGATATCCCCCGATAGTCGTTAATTCCTTACCACAGTCGTAGTTTAGCACACCGGAGACTGCTTTGGCATCGTTTTTTGGGAGAGTACTTAATTTTTAACGGAAATCTAATGGACGTTGGCTTTTTGCCAAGCTTCGGGTACGGTGGCGATACATACATTTGGATTGCCGAGCTTATGGGAGGTAAAAATGACGGAAGTGCCGTCTCGGTCCCAGCCGACATGGAGATGTTGGCCTGAGCCATATGTGCGGTGACCAGTACTGAGGATGCGTTCACGGGTTGTCTGGCCTTCAAAGAGGGCGAGGTCTCCGTGCCAATTGTCGGCGGTGATCCAGCGGCCATCCATACTTCCTGCACCGTGCCACCAATTACGTTTTGTGAGATCTACAGGTTGACCACCCTTCCACCAAGCCCCGGAACCCAGTATGCGCACTTGGCCTGTATGTACATCAATTACTTTCACATGTGAATCAAGCAATGGTTCAGGGTGTGTGCCTCCGAAGAAAATAATTTGATCATCGATCCACCACGATTCATGGGTAACCAACTCGTCGTCCCAAGCGTCATAAATACTTCGTGCGACACCTTCTCGGATGTCCACGACCATAAGGCGGTCTATAATCCCAGCAAAGCTCAGAAGGTTCGGGTTGGTGCGACTCCACTGTACGTGCGACGCATAATCGAGATCATCTTTTGTTTCGCACACAAATTTTACTTTACCGCTACGAATCTTAATGATGTATACACTGGGTGGGCCTACCTCTTTTCCTGCTAAACCAATAGAAAGCCATTTGCTATTGGCGTTTTCGTTGAGTGCACATGCTCGAGCATGATCGGGAAGTGTCGCGATAAGTTTTTCAGTGGCGTGCACGGTCGACGGTTTTTTGCCGGGTGTGGGGGAGACTTCAAGCTTTAGTTTAATCAGTACTACTTTGTTGCCCTGTTTCGCATAGACGCCGGGAAAGTTAAACGCGGCCGTAGGGCCTGTTAAAGAACCTCCGGATGCCGAAGTAATATGTACCAATTCACCGGTTTCGGTTATGTATCCCATGAGCCCACCGCCTTCACGATTGGAACGAAAGATGATCATGGATTCATCGGAGAGCCAAGATTGATCGTGGAAGTAGAGATTGGTGTCGTCGGCTTCGTTTGTCGTGAGGTAAATGAGCTCGGCACCAGAATCTGGATCGGTTTCAATTTTGTGCTCGGTGGGGAGTACTTTTAGGGCGTAGGGCTTAGAACTTTTTGCAGATGCATAGGCACAATGAAAGAGGAGTATGGCAACGATACAGCAAATGCGAAACATGGAGAGGCTTTCTTGGGGTTATGCGCTGCGATCGAGGCCCAAGGTTTGAGCAAAGCGGCGCAGAAAACTTTTAGAGCCGCCTTTGGAAGCGGTGTGTTGGTTGATGAGACGGCTGGCAATGTCTGCGATGGCTTTGGAAGCTGGTGCCCCGGGAAAGCGCAGGGAATACGGTTGGCTTTGCATCACAGCTTGATTAACATGGGTGTCGCGGGGAATCATACCTAGGTATGACATCTTGCGACCGAGGTATTGTTGCGATACTCCAGAAAGTTTGTCGTATACATAAGTAGCTTGTTTTTTATTGACGACCATATTGGCCACAAGGCGAACAATCGCATTGTCGCGGTGTTGGCAAACGGTTTTAAGCATCGCGTAGGCGTCAACAATAGAAGAAGGCTCTGGAGTCGAAACCAGTAACACTTCATCGGCAGCTAAGACGAAAGCGATCGCACTACGTCCAATACCCGCCATGGTATCGACAATAATAAAGTCCGCGCGGTGCTGTAATTCTTCCAAGCCGTTTAAAATATTAATGCGGCCTTGTTCACTCAGGTCAGCCATCTTAGCCATACCGCTACTGCCGGGAACAATCGCAATACCGCCGGGTCCTTTGACCAGTACTTCGCTGATGGTACGTTCACCTTCCACGATATGCTGTAAATTATAGATGGAGTTTAGCCCCAATAATACCTCCACATTCGCGAGTCCTAAATCCGCATCGAGTAAAACGACACGATATCCCTGGTTCGCTAAGGATATGGCGAGATTGATACTGGTGTTGGTTTTACCGACACCACCCTTACCACTGGTCACGGCGATGATGCGTGCCAGACTTTGGTTCTTTTGCATAAATTGCTTGAGGTTGTTTGCTTGCTCAGCCACGTTTCATTTTCCCCTCGATCACCATGGAGGTGAGTTTGCCAGAATGAGCCAACATTAAATCGTCGGGGACTTCTTGCCCGACACTAAAATAACTTAAAGGCATACCGGTATCGGCTGCTAAGGTGAATACCTGCCCGTAGCGGTAGGTTTCATCGAGTTTACTGAAGAATATGGATGTCGGTTTCATCATAGAGTATCGACCAACAACTTCTTTTAGATCGTCAAGGCTAGTGCTTGCACTGAGCACCAATTGAATCTCATCCGGATTGGCCGCATCAATCAACGTTTGCAACTCTTCCATCTGTTCAGTGTTGTATGGGCTACTGCCTGCGGTGTCGATAAGAACCAAGTCGCAGTCTTTAAATTCCTGTAACGCAGAAGTCATTTCTTTTGGGTCATGCACGATACGCATTTGTAGATCGATAATTGAAGCATAGGTTTTTAATTGTTCAGTTGCCGACACGCGAAAAGTGTCTGCGGTAATGACAGCGACTTTAGCACGTTCTTGCACCGAAAAGAGTGCGGCCAATTTCGCAAGGTTGGTGGTTTTACCCACGCCGGTAGGGCCAATCATTGCAACTACGCGTTGTTTGTCGGCATGGAGCACTGTGCCGCCGGAAACCTTGATGTACTTGCGCATTTCCATTTTCAGGCGTTCGATAAATACCCTTGGCTCACGCAACGCGCGCAGGTCCCCGCGCTTTCCTGCTGTATGGATAAGGCTTGCTGCTCGTTTACGAGCAACACCGTTGTCCAGCAGCATACGATAGTGTGGAATAAATTCTTTGGGTAATTCTGCACCGGGCATTTCAGCAGACATCACCTGTAACATCTCGCGCATCTCGGCGATATCGTGACGCACTTCTTCGTCGCTCAATGATTCTTTGGGAGTGACGATATCATTCACCACTTCGAATGGAATAGGCTCTGCAGGCACTGCATTGCCTCGATGGGGATTCGCAGGCGTGGAAGAGTAGGTGACAGGCGTTAAGCCTTCGTTGGGATCCATCGGCAGTGTTGGGTCGCCTGCAGCATATAAATCAAGACTGGGGTTGGAAGGCTCGGGAGCATTCTCTTCATCCACGCCCATACGCTTTTGTGCATCACGAATAATTTTTTTGAAGTAATCCATGCGATCATCTTGGGGTGCATTGGCTTGTGCCGCGATGGCCGATTGAGTTGGCACATGACCGGGAGTATGTACATCCGGTTCGGGGTGCATGGTTTGCGAGTAGCGCCGTTCCACTGCACTCAATGTGCGTAGTGCAGAGGGAGGCTCTGTGCTTGTGGCTGAAGCAGTAACCTCAACAAGCTTTTGTCCAAACATGCCACCGAAGATGCCGCCTTCCACTACATTGGTCGTGCGAACGACAATAGCATCGTCACCCAACTTTACGCGCATAGAGCGATAAGCGGCTTCGAGAGTCTCGGCTTTGAATTTATAAAATTTCTGTTGCATGATAGGCTAATTTACCTACATTAATTTTCCGCTGTCGCGGGTTTGAGTTCAACTTGCCCTAAACTTTCCAATTGAAGGCTCGGATCCATCTCGTTATAGGATAACACAACCAGCTTCGGAACTTGACTTTCTACCATATGTTTGAAGAATCGGCGGACTTGAGCGGTTGTCAGCACTAAGGGGTCATATCCACTGGAGGCTAATGCCTGTACGGATTCTGCGGTGGATTCGGCAATAGCATTGGCCACATCGGGCTCTACAGGGGCATATCCTCCACCTTCCATGTTTTGGGTGGCATTAACGATGGTTTGCTCGATTTGGGGCGACAAGGTGACTACCCGAAGAATGCCTTCCTCGTCCTTGTAATCAGCACAAATTTGGCGCCCTAAGGCTTGGCGGACATATTCAGTTAAGATATCGATATCTTTGGTGCGAGTACCGTAATCGGCCAGCACTTCCAAAATACTTTCCAGATTGCGAATGGATACGCGTTCACGCAATAGGTTGTGTAAAACTTTTTGTACTTCACCCAAACTTAAAATAGTGGGTACCAATTCTTCGACCACAGTCTTTGCTGTAGACTTCAGGTTATCGATGAGCGATTGGGTATCTTCACGTGTTACCAATTCATCGGCGTGTGCAAGTAAGACTTCGGTAAGGTGTGTGGCCATCACTGCGGAGGGTTCAACCATGGTATACCCCAAACGTTCAGCTTTGTCACGATTGGGTTTGGATACCCACATGGCTTGTAAACCAAAAGCCGGTTCCAAAGTTGGAATGCCTTCGATTTCTTCAGACACCAATCCAGGATTCATTGCCAAGAAATGATCGGCTACCAATTCATAGCGTGCGACTTCCGCTTCACGCAAGAGCACACGGTATTCATTGGCCTTGAGGCGCATGTTATCCACAATACGAATCACTGGCACAATAAAACCACTTTTCGTAGCAATTTGTTGTCGTATAATTTGAATACGGGTGAGTAAATCGCCGCCTTGTTTTTGGTCGGCCATTGCAATAAGCCCATAGCCCAATTCTACCTTCATTGGATCGATGGTGAGGAGGTCTTCAGTACGTGGAGGTTCCACATCAACTTGCTCGACCTCTTCCATCGTGGCCAAGATTTCAGCAGCTTCTTGTTCTTTCGAAAAGGTGCTGGCTTGAAAGGCAATGATGCCTAGGGCTGCAGCGACCATCAAAAATGGCGTGCTGGGCATGCCAGGAACCAATCCAAACACAGCCAATATACCTGCGGCTATGCCAATGGCGCGGGGGAATCGAGTGAGTTGCTTACCCACATCATCGCCTAAATTAGAATCCGATGCGGTTCGAGTTACGATGAGCGCAGCTGAAGATGAAATGACCAATGCAGGAATTTGAGATACAAGGCCATCACCAATGGTTAATTGAGTAAAGGTGCGCGCAGCCTCTTGAATGCCCATATTGTGATACAGGTTTCCGATCACCAATCCACCCGCAATGTTCACAAGGGTAATGATAATTCCGGCTATGGCATCGCCTCGGACAAACTTCGTAGCCCCGTCCATGGCCCCATAGAAATCAGCATCGCGTTCAATGGCTGCTCGACGATCTTTGGCTTGCTCTTCGGTAATGAGCCCGGCATTGAGGTCAGCATCAACCCCCATTTGCTTACCCGGCATAGCATCCAAGGTGAAGCGAGCAGCGACTTCCGAGATCCGTCCTGCTCCTTTGGTAATGACCACAAACTGAATCAAAATCAGGATAATGAATATGATAAACCCAACAGCGGCATTGCCGGAGGTCACAAAACTTCCGAAGGCATCAATGACGGCCCCCGCTTTTGCCTGAGAGAGGATAAGTCGGGTAGA
>CALLLL010000287.1 GCA_938082445.1 uncultured bacterium | reverse complement strand
ACCAAACTTTTTCATCAAGCCTTCACGCGCTTCCACTTCATCTTTCGATGCACGGATAATTTTGATTACTTCATCAATGTTATCCAAGGCAATTTTCAAGCCTTCTAAAATGTGGGCTCGTGCTTCAGCCGCATCCAAATCAAAGCGCGTACGACGCTCAATAATTTCTACACGGTGCTCAAGATAGTAATATACTAACTCTTTTAGCGACAACACCTTAGGCATATTATTAACCAGCGCCAACATAATCATACTTGCAGTTTCTTGCAACTGTGTATGTTTGTACAACTGGTTCAGAATTACTTCAGGCTCATCGCCTTTACGTACTTCAATCACGATGCGCATACCGTCTTTATCAGACTCATCGCGCAGGTCTGTAATGCCTTCAACTTTTTTGTCACGAACCAAAGCGGCAATATTTTCAATCAAGCGAGACTTGTTTACTTGATACGGAATCTCGTTGACAATGATACTGTCTTTTCCGCTTTTCTTATTCGTTTCGATGCCTATTTTCGCACGTACGCGGATGCGGCCTCGACCAGTCTCATATGCTTCTTGTAAGCCATCAACTCCGTAAATAATTCCACCTGTCGGAAAATCTGGTGCTTTAATATGCGCCATCAAATCCAAGGAAGTTGCCTCAGGATTTTCAATCATATGCACAACAGCATTACATACTTCTGTTAAGTTATGCGGAGGGCAACTGGTCGCCATCCCTACGGCAATCCCGTAAGAACCATTAACCAACAAACTTGGGAAAGCCGCCGGCAAAACCGAAGGTTCCTGTTGACTACCATCGTAGTTGGGCTTCATATCAATGGTGTTTTTATCGATATCCGCCAACATGTTCGCTGTAATGGGAAGCATCTTGGCTTCCGTATACCGCATCGCTGCAGGACTATCGCCATCAATAGAACCAAAGTTTCCTTGACCATTTACCAAGGGGTAGCGCAGGCTCCATTCCTGAGCCATACGTACCAATGAATCATAGATCGCACTATCACCATGCGGGTGATATTTACCCATCGTTTCACCAACGATCAACGCAGACTTACGCAAACTACGGGTATGCCCAAGTCCTAATTGATTCATCGCATACAAAATCCGGCGGTGTACCGGCTTCAAACCGTCACGCACATCCGGCAATGCTCGACTTACGATTACGCTCATGGAATAATCCATGAACGATGTCTTCATCTCATCTTCAATCGCAATCGATGTAATATTATCGTTATCCGAATACATAATGTTCCCCGTTTATAGTGTCCCTAGAAGGGTTAAATGTCCAAGTTACGCACATCAGCGGCATGTTTCTGAATGAAAGCTTTACGCGGTTCCACCTGATCGCCCATCAGCAATGAGAAGGTCTCGCTGGAAATCCCCTCATCTTCAGCTTCTACACGCAGTAAACGCCGTTGAGCTGGATCCATGGTCGTATCCTTGAGCTGATCCGCGTTCATCTCACCCAAACCTTTATAGCGTTGTAAACTCACACCTTTCGAGCCCAACTCCATCAAGTGATCTTGCAATTCAATAATACTATCGATTTCGTATTCTTCATTGGATTTTTCATCGACAACGCGATACGGTGGTTTACCAATTCCGTCATAAGGATCATCATGCTTCAACAACACATGAAATTCATGTCCTTTAAGAAATGCCAAATCAATTTGGTCACCACGACGAATCAGTTTGACCGCACCATGAGATTGTGCTTCTTCATCACCCAATTCAAGTTCTTCTTGGGCAATGGATGTATCAATCAGTTTTGCATCATCACCGAAAATTTTAGCAGATTCTTTTGCAGTGAGCTTAGTAGGATCTTCGATTTTCTCAGGGGATAACTTCAACGCATTTTCGGACATTTCCGACGTCACACCATACACACGTTCCATGCGTTGCAATAAACTCCTACGCTCTTGCGCACGTTGCAATCCAGTCTGAAGTTGTTTCAAGTTTAATTTTGTTTTCTTATCTGAAGCTGAAGTCACTACGCAAGTATCCAGCACAGTCTCCAACAAAAATTCTTCTTTCTCTTCATCACTATCAAGGTAACGTTGCTTCTTACCCTTCTTGACCAAATACAATGGCGGCTGTGCGATGTATAAATGCCCACGCTGAATCAGTTCAGGCATTTGACGGAAGAAGAAGGTCAACAAGAGAGTACGAATGTGCGCACCATCCACGTCAGCATCCGTCATAATAATCACTTTATGGTAACGCAATTTATCAGCGTTAAAGTCTTCTTTACCAAATCCAGCACCCAGTGCTGTAATTAACGATTTGATCTCATTATTATTAAGCATCTTATCGACACGTGCTTTTTCAATATTCAAAATCTTACCGCGAATAGGGAGAATCGCCTGATACTTACGGTCACGGCCTTGCTTCGCCGAACCACCCGCTGAATCACCCTCAACAATAAAGATTTCGCACAGTGAAGGGTCTTTTTCAGAGCAATCTGACAATTTACCCGGTAAGGTAGAAAAGCCATCCAAGGCCCCTTTACGTCGCGTAAGATCGCGTGCTTTACGCGCCGCTTCACGTGCACGCGCAGCATCCAAAGTTTTCCCTACAATACGGTTACCAATTGTTGGGTTCTCTTCTAAGTAGATATTTAAGCCTTCAAACACCAATGAATTCACAATTCCCATGACTTCACTGTTCCCCAGCTTCATCTTGGTTTGTCCTTCGAATTGTGGATCCATCACGCGCACGGAAACAATAGCAGTCAATCCTTCACGGGCATCATCCCCGGTTAACGCGGTCATGCCTTTTTTGAGCATGTTATTTTTCTTCGCATAACCATTCAGACTTTTGGTCAATGCTGAACGGAATCCACTCAAGTGGGTACCACCTTCATGAGTGTTAATGTTGTTTACGAAAGAGAAAATGGTATCGCTATATGCTGAGGTATACTGAAGGGCTATTTCACATTCCACATCGTCTTTCTTGCCTTCGAAATAAATCGACTTGCGATGCAAAGGTTCTTTGTTACGATTCAGGTATGTAATGTATTCAACCAGTCCGCCTTTGTACTGCATGACGACGGCTTCATCTTCGGTACGCTCATCTTCAAAGACAATTTTAATGCCCTTATTCAAGAAAGCCAACTCGCGTAAACGATTGAGTAAGGTGTCACTGTTGTACACCGTTTCTTCAAAAATTTCAGCATCAGGACGGAAGGTCACACGTGTACCAGTCGTCTTTGCTTTCTGCCGTTTTTCGATAGGACCATCGGGGACACCACGCTTAAAGGATATGAAGTGCACATACCCGTCACGCTTAACTTCGGCCTCGCACCATTCAGACAATGCATTCACACAGGAAATACCTACCCCGTGCAAACCACCTGAAACCTTATAGGCATCGTTGTCGAATTTACCACCCGCGTGCAGTACCGTCATAACCACTTCAAGCGTCGATTTCTTTTTCAGCTTGGGATCTTTTGAGTTCTTAAACTTATCAACCGGTATCCCACGACCATCATCAGTCACTGAAATACTGTTGTCGATATGCACCGTCACACTAATCTTTGAACAGTGCCCGGCAAGCGCCTCATCGATACTATTGTCTACTGTTTCATACACCAAGTGGTGAAGACCACGGGTACCCGTGTCACCGATGTACATAGCAGGTCGTTTTCGGACAGCCTGCAAACCTTCTAGAACCTGGATGGATCCAGAGTCGTAACCTTTTGTCGCCAAAGTAGATACCCCTTGTTGTGCGTTAAAAAAACAGCCCCCGTTTCAAATACTCGATTAGTGTATCATTTCAAGAGGGGGAAAACAAGCAAAAGGCCTTATTTTACAGGGTAATTGTTGACAAATATATACTTAAATTAGCGTGATTCGAAGTTATGCTCTTTTGAGAGCACAAATCGAAGATCTTTAATAATTTTTGAGGATACTACAGCATGAATTTTTGCCAGAATTTCAGGCTTTTTATAGGAAATTTTATGCATCCAAACCGCATTCAATACCTCGACATGAAGTACCTTATCCTTTACACGCAAAGGATATGACTGCAAATGGTACGGAGCTGGCATGATTGCATCCCATTGCTCCCAGATTTTCGCCTCTTCTAAATTCACCCCAAAGGCCGACTTAGACTTCAGTGACTCCAAAATCGCTGCTATATTTTCTGGTGTATCATCACTCATAAGGATGCTTAGGTAGCGGTAACCTTCCCCTGCTCAATTTGGAAGACCATAACAGGCCGATCCTGCAATAGGTCATCTAATTGCGGCTGTGTGGTTGTTATGATGCATTGTACCTCATGCGGAATTGCCTTAAACAACTGCTGAGAGCGCTCCGGGTCCAACTCCGCCAACACTTCATCCAACATGAGAACCGGATATTCCCCAACCCGTTGCTTAACCCATTCCAATTCAGCCAATTTTAGTGCCAATGCAGCTGATTTCTGTTGCCCTTGAGAAGCTTTCGAACGTGCTGGCTGACCATCAATCATAAACTCAATATCATCGCGATGCGGCCCGCGTGTGGTTACTTTACGACGAATATCCGTCTGACGAGCCTTCGCCAGCACCCCCACAAAGTCATCAGAAGGCCCTATATCAGCTAAATACTGCAATGTTAAGGTCTCTGCCCCCGCTATTCCATGATAGGCCTCTACAGCCAAAGGTGTGAGCTCTTCGATAAATTCATGGCGATGTTCAATTAATAGCCCCCCATGCTGTGCCAACTGTTCTTCCCATATTTCCAACATCGCCGGATCGGCCTGATTACGGCGAAGCAATTCATTCCGTTGACGGAGCACTTGGCGGTATTGCTGAAGGGCCATCAAATAAGGCGCGTGCAACTGCGACAACTCCATGTCTAAAAATTTGCGCCGCTGCGATGCACTTCCCTTTACCAACGTTATATCTTCAGGGGAAAAAAATACGGTATTGATTTTACCTAGGATATCACTCACGCGCGATTGCGCAATGCCATTGACTTTAAATCGCTTAGCGCCTCGATACATGTTTGCATCAAGTTGGATTGTTCGATCTTGTCGGTGAACGTCTAAGTGGATTTGAAACCCTTCTCCCCCATGACCTACCAAATCACTCTCTTGGGTTGTTCGATGACTTTTTGAAGTTGTTGCAAAAAGAATGGCTTCGAGCAGTGAAGTTTTTCCTTGAGCATTCCCGCCATAGATCACATTAAATGCAGGAGAAGGAGAGATATCTACATCGGACAGGCATCGAAAGGCTGTGCATTTGAATCGAGTAATATCCATGAACGCAAGTACTTTAACCCTCTCGTGCTAAGCTTCTAATAAGACTATCGCTAGAGATTCACCAAATCATTTATGGCATCTGTAGAATCCGCCACTTTTTGAATGACATCTGCTACATCACTTTCATCAAAACCAACCGTTTCCCAAAAAATATTATCCAAGGAAACCGAGATGCCCGCACTACACGGATACCCGGCTTGATAGGTGATATAATCAGCAATGCCCATAATCGCGGCACTCATCACATGCCCCGACTCTGTACACTCGTTAAGGTCATGATGACCTGCAATCGTGGCCACTAATGTTGGAGATAGCTGCCAGTTTTCCGCTAAACGCGCCCCCACTTCAGAGTGCGTCACCCCAATGATTTCTTTCTCGGCTTGTGTCCAAGTAAAAGGATTTTTGGAACATAAATCAGCCACTTTCCCTATCTGTTCGCTAAGATGTTGTGCGAAAATAATCTTGCCGACATCATGCAACAACCCATAAATAAACGCTTCATCCTGATGCTCAAATTTAGACTTATCCAACAAATCCGAATCCATCAAGTATTGCATCGCCATACCGCAAGCCACATTGTGCTTCAACAAGGCATCCTCACCGCATTGCAAGGTATCAAATACTGATGCAGTAAAGACGATATTTTTGACTACTTTCATACCCAACATAGAAAGTGCATGATCAACCGATGTAATTTTATTGGGCAAGGCATAATATGCCGAGTTCACCAAACGCAATGTTTTTAAAGCAATGGATGGATCACCCGAAATAGCCTTTGCAATATCAGCCATTGAGGAATCAGGATCATTTACCAGGTTGGTAATTTGGATCACGGTGCTGGGCAAACTCGGAAGTGTTACCACTTCATCCAATAAGGTATCAATATCGGTAACTCTATTCATGTGTATTCCTATATGTGCTAAGCACTATAGCCCCCTAAAAAAAACTACACCCTATGCGCGCAAAGGCTCATAGGGCGTAGACAAAATCAATTTCATCACTTAGAATAAGTACTCAGGCTCCAAAATCGCCTCGTAATTATTTTCTTGTCGATCTTCAGTGAATGTTACAATTTCATAGACCCCAGTTCCTGTACGCATAACACCGCGAACTAAACCAACCACCGGAGCAGTCGTTAATAAGTAGGTCAGAGGTTTTCCTTGCTTCATTTTCTGATCCCATGTCACAGGAATTTCTGTCCAGCCAAATAATACGTTACTGATTCCGCGTCCTAACTTCTCAACACGTTTTTCAAATACCGTTGGCTTACGTAGATCTTGGTCAGGATCATAGCTTTGAGCGGTAGCAATAGAACTTGTGACGCTCATCATAGCAACCATCACACCCACAACAGCATACATTCCAATTCGACGAATAAGTTTCACTGGGATATTCCTCCTAAAAAATTCAAACAAATCGTTATCGATCTGTATATCAGCTAAATTCAAAGTTAGGATACCACAGCCCCCCATACATGTCAATTAAATACTCTCTGTTTCGTTTCGTTACGAAACACTTCATTGCAGAACAAAACACCCTATGCCATATTTCATGATAATTTCAACACCATAAAGCGCCCCAAAACACCATAAGTTAATTATTTACAATAACTTACGAATTTCGCCCAAATCTTGGCACATCGGTTGCAATAGATACATATCGCTCAGCGAGATTATGAGTGAACATAAACAATTAAACAAACCGTATCACCTACTATATAGGTAAACAAAGGAGAACTACCATGAGCTATTTAACCGTACACCCTAAACGAGCCACCCGTCCTACCTTGCTGAATGATGAATGGGACACCTTACTGAGTCAATTCTTCGGCTCCGCTCCAGCCTGCCAGGCTTCTACAGAATCCGAAGCGAACTACGCACCCGCCGTAGACATTCAGGAAAACGATGAAGCATTCGTCATTACTGCCGATGTTCCAGGAATTGCCAAAGAGGACCTAAAAATAGACATTCTAGACAATACTGTAACGATCCAAGGGCACCGTAAACATGAATCAGAGGAGAAAAAAGATAATTTCCACCGTGTTGAAAGAAGCTACGGATCTTTCAAACGAAACTTTAAAATCCCGGGCGGATTTGTTCACGATAACACGAAAGCCGCATTTGAGAACGGCGTACTCACCCTGGCCCTTCCAAAACCCGACCTTCAAAAACCTAAACGAATTGAAGTTTCGGGGAACTAATGCGCATACCTAGGGATTATAACGAGTAGAAAGGCTCTGACATTTTTAATCCCGCACTCCTTCCCTTGTCTCCAAGGGACACCCAGCCCTCAGTACGGTTCACACCCACCGTGCTGGGGGCACACCCATGCATCCATACAAACCTTGAAACACCAATGATTTAACGACTATACTAAAGGACTTGAAAGCTCTCTAACTATTTTGCCCCCAGCGGGCAAATATCGTGATAAAATAAAGAAAGCAGATACCACTATGTTATTTGCTTTCGATAGACTTAAATATTGGAAGGATTAAGCAAATGATGCCAGGCCCAATGCAATTAGTAATCATCATGGTTATTGTTTTAATACTCTTTGGTGGTAAAAAACTTCGTAGCCTCGGTGGCGATTTAGGTGGTGCCATCTCTGAATTTAAAAGCAGCATGAGTGAAGAGGAAGAAGAAGAGGCTAATAAAGCTGCACAAACGAATAATGAAGACCACACGGTCCCAGGCGAAGACACCACAGAATAATCCATAATTTAAAACCAACAAACGGCATGTGCTTTTTTACGAAGTGCATGCCGTTTTTTATTAAACTCCATCAGGAAATATCGTCTTACCTTCCTGCAATGCACGAATTATATACTCTAAAGTATTGTACGTCGTCCCCACTTTTGCACTCTCAAAGACAAGCGATTCTTGGAGTTTTCCTTCAGGGCTAAAGACTTCCATACGTTTTTCGTTCATCATCACATCTCCAGCTTCCGCTCGAATAGTACCCAATGCTGTTAATGATGATTTCCCAGAGCTCACTGTTGCACGTAAGCCTCCCTTATAATAGAGTGTCACCAAAAAATCCTTTGGAGCGCCCACAAATTCGGGATTGCCCACAGCTCCGACTTTTTCCAAGGTATAGCCCTGCGTTATTGTCTCGACTATGGTCAACGCTTGGGTCAGCGAGAACTCATCATCACAATTCAATTGCAGATAGGCTACTGATCCCAAACCGTTGGCTTTTATCAATCGGCTCAATGAATCCGTTGCCGCAGAGGCATCGTCGCTTCCTAAAAAACCAATTGTTCCTACAGCTACCCCAGCGACCAAAAATGTTCGGCGCGATATCGTTCCCACTTCTGCCATTCGTATACTCCTTCAATAACTACTTACTCCAGTATACAACGTACTGAAAAGCAATGCGAATTCGCCTGGTTGTGATCAATCATCCAAAAGGTTAGAATGTTCATCTGATTAAACCCCACGCAGTTTTTGCAAGGAGTATGCAATGAAAGTAAAACAGTCCATTAGTCGCCGCGACTTTATGAAAGGGGCCGCGGTCACTTTTGCAGGTACCATGATTCTACCCCGCCGAGTCCTCGGTGCGCCCAATACGCCCTCACCAAATGAAGAACTGACCAAAGCCGTGATTGGTGTCGGCGGAATGGGAACGGGGCATCTTAATTACCCCGGTTCTCGATTACTCGCTGTATGCGATGTGGATCGTAATCATCTTAATCGTGCAGTGAAACGCGTGAAGGACTCCGGTCTCAACCCGACTGTTGATGGCTACAGCGATTTCCGTGAAGTATTGGCACGCCCCGACATTGATATTGTCCATGTACCTACCCCACCCCATTGGCATGCACTCATTTCCATTGCTGCTGCTGAAGCAGGAAAAGATATCTGGTGTGAGAAACCCATGAGTCGCACCATCGCTGAAGGACAAGCAGTCGTTGAAGCAGTGCAGCGTAATGAACGCATCTTCCGCCTAAACACTTGGTTCCGTTTTAAAGATAATTTCTATGGTAGTGGCTCAAAAGTTGCCCCAATCAAAAAAATAGTAGACAGTGGAATCCTTGGATGGCCACTTAAAATGACGGTTGGTGCCAACACAGGTTTCAACTGGAAATTCCAGTGGAGCGGGCAAACCAACTTAAAACCACAGCCAATCCCCGAAGCGCTCGACTACGACATGTGGCTTGGGCCAGCCCCCTACAAACCGTATAACGCACATCGCGTACACGGTACTTTTCGTGGATACTGGGACTACGATGGCGGTGGACTTGGCGACATGGGACAACACTATCTCGACCCTGCACAATATATTCTCGGTAAAGATGATACCAGCCCCGTTGAAATTGAAGTTGATGCACCTCAACAACATCCCGATGCCGTAAGCTCTTGGCGCCGTGTCGTGTTACGCTATGCTGACGGATGTGAACTCATCCTTGACGGTACGGGTAAAGACACCGCTCCTTACATCCAAGGCCCCGAAGGCAACTTGCATAAAGGATTCAAATGCGATGTTAAAGGATGGGAAGAAAAACTGGCCCAACAGCCTGAACCTAAACCTCAGGTAACCGACTTCGCTGAAGCAGTACGAACCCGTAATAAATTTGCACTGAATGAAGCCAATGGTCATCGCTCATGCACCATCATCAACCTTGCAAAAATTGCCATACGACTTGGTCGCAATCTCAAGTTTGATCCAGTGAAACAACGTTTTATTGATGACGAAGGTGCGAATCGCCTCATCCATCAGCCCATGCGTGGTCCTTGGCATATTTAGCAAACACACAACCAACGGTTAATCCCGTTTCGGAGATCCTATAATGAATACGTCCTTTAAATCATGGCTCCTGGCAGCTGCGCTGGTTATTAGCGTTACCTCTTGTGCCACCTATAAAAACACCCCTGTCACACCGGTCAATGTCGATCCATTACTCACCCAAATGCCTGCACAAAGCCTTGAAGCCCATGCCGCATTCGGCGATGCCATCTTTGCCCAAGGCCCAGGCGCAGTCGTTTCAATATGCGATAAAATCATCCCACTCGGTACAGGTGACGACACTCAAGCGCGCTTTGCACTCAGTGGATTGGCAAAACACGCTTCGCGTCCCGGTGCCCGAAATGATCAAAAAATCTTTGCCAATACCGTCATCGCCGCCTTGCACAATGCACAAGACAATGAAGTAAAGTCATTCTTCATCCGCCAACTCCAAGTCGCCGGGCACAATGAATCCGTTGCTCCTTTAAGTGGCTATTTGGCCAATGATGAACTCTGTGACGCAGCTGTTCAAGCACTACAAGCCATCGGTACTCGCAAAGCGACCTACTCACTTCATGCAGGTGCACTATCTGCCCAAAGCAATACCCAACGTGTAAGTTTGCTCAAAGCCCTCGCGGTCATTGAGCATCATCCAGCACAACCCCTGTTTGAAAAATACGCGAGCGATAGTGACCGCGATGTACGTTTTGCAGCCCTCTTGGGACTTGCTAAATTAGGCGTGGCCAGTTCCGAAGCCACCCTCAAAGCAGCAACCCATTCCGGTAGCGACTACGATAAGATAGAAGCAAAATCACTCTATGATTTATATCTGCGTACCAATAGCTAGTTCTATACTTTTCTAAAACACAAAACGCCGATGCAGCAACAATCTGCATCGGCGTTTTTATTTCTATAAGAATCTTTATTAAATCTTTATATAGATCTTTTTCTTATGCATCACATAGGCCAATAGTGCCAGCAAACCATAA
>CALLLL010000286.1 GCA_938082445.1 uncultured bacterium | reverse complement strand
TTTTATATATTTACAAGGGGTATTTACTTGGTTGACCTTCAAAGGCTATGATATGCTCAGATTCGGAAAAATGACTACTGAATAGCTTTCAGGAAGGGGTTACAATGAAACATTGGTTGTGGGGAATGGGCCTAGGAGCATTACTGTCGGCAAACACATTGGTGTCTGCTGAATTAGTCGATACAATTGCTGCCAAAGTTGATGATGAAGTCATATTATTAAGTGAAATTCGTGGACAGGTCAACAACTACTTATTCATCATTCAAGAAGAAAGCACTTCCCAGGCGGATTATGAGAAAAAAGTAGCTGAATTGCTTGATGAAACCCTCGAAGAAAGCATCGAAACCAAAATTCTTTACCGTGAAGCTGTACGTTTTGCGATAGAGGTCCATGATAGTCGAGTAGAAAAAAGCTTAGAAAAATTCCGAGTACGGTTTAAAACCGAAGAAGAGTTTATGGCTTACTTAACAAAGGCGGGTGTTTCACTAAGTGACTTTCGTGAACGGGAACGCAAATCACTCATGGCAGGAGATTTAGCCCGCACTAAACTCTTTGAACTTCAAAAAGAACAGATTATTGCCGAATCCGATGTAGAAGTATTTTACAATGAAAATAAAGATGAATTTACAGAGCCTGAAGAGATTCGCCTACGCCAGATCATGATTCGCGCCCGACGCGATACAGTTGAACGCAAACAGGCTATTGCAAAACTGAATCAATTACGCGAAAAAATAATTGCCGGGGCCGACTTCGAGGCTATGGCCAAACAACATTCTCAAGACCCTGCTGCTGCTGAAGGCGGTATCATCGGCTGGCAAAAACGTGGGCAGTTAACACAGGCTATCGAAGAGGCAGCCTTTGCCTTGGAAAAGGGTGGTGTTAGTCAAGTGGTAGAAACTCCACTTGGTGTATACCTTCTGCGCGTGGATGATCGCAAAGAAGCCACAGCCTTACCACTCCAAGAGGCACGATTAAATATCGAAAGAGCACTACGCTCGAAGATGGCTTCTGAACAATACGATAAGTGGATAGACGATCTTCGTCGCCGAAGTAAAGTACGCATTTTTATTAAATAAAACTCATCAATTCGTGAACCAGAATCTAATCGGGTGGGTGAACTCTAAGGAAATCCAACATGCACCTGTCGCGATACAAAAGTATCCTTACAATATTATGCGTAGGAATTTTGGCCTTACTCAGCCCAATTTCCATGGCCATGGAATTTCATGTAGCCCCCAACGGCAATGATGCTTGGTCCGGTTCACGCGCAAAACCCAATGCTAAAAAAAGCGATGGGCCCTTAGCGACTTTGACAGGTGCACGCGATGCCATCCGCGCTTGGCGCACAGAGCAGGGTCTCCCTACTGCTATTCCTGAAGACAGTATCACTGTCATTGTGCATGAAGGTATCTATCCTCTATCCGAAGCATTTGCCCTTGAAAATCAAGACTCAGGAGCTCATGAAGCATCTATCGAGTATCGCGCTGCTAAAGGTGATACGGTACGCATCATTGGCGGGCGTATGGTTACGCAATGGAAGTCTGTGAGTGATGCAGCGATCCTTGAGCGAATGGATGAATCCGCACGTTCGCATGTTGTACAAGCCAATCTTAAATCCTTGGGTATCAAAGCCTTTGGTTCGGCTAAAGGCGGAGGGCTTGAAGTCTTTTTTGATGGTCAGCCCATGCAATTATCGCGTTGGCCAAATGAAGGCTTTACTAAAATAGCTGACATCGTCGTAAAAGATGGGCACAAAATTCATGGGCGTGAAGGCAGTAAAACGCCTCAGTTTTTATATGAAGGTGATCGTGCATCACGCTGGGTGAATGAACCTGACTTATGGGCACACGGGTATTGGTTTTGGGACTGGTCCGAGCAAGCGATGAAAGTCGATACCGTAGATACTGCTACGGGGTCTATTACACTTTCCAACAAAGAACCCCATAGCTATGGCATACGAAAAGGCCAGTGGTATTACATTTATAATGCACTTTCAGAACTTGACCAACCAGGCGAATGGTATTTGGATCGTGAAAATGGTTTGCTTTATTTCTGGCCACCAAAACCGATTGATTCAGCAGAAACGATGGTTTCGGTAATTCCGACTGCAGTTGAAATTAATAACGCCCATCATGTAACCATCCAAGGATTTATATTTGAAGCGACACGAGGTACGGCTATACGAATCAATGGCGGCAATAATGTTTTTGTCGCCGGGTGCACCATTCAAAATGTGGGTGGTAGTGCGGTCAGTGTTGGCGGTGGAAAACAGCACACGATCATTGGTTGTGACATTACACAAACCGGCCGTGGCGGAATTAGCTTGAACGGTGGTAATCGCACCACCCTTGAACCCGCAGGGCACCTAGCAGAAAACAATCACATTCACCATTATGCACGCACCAAACGGACCTATCAATCAGCCATACATTTAAATGGAGTAGGCAATATCGCTCGAAATAACCTCATTCACAATGCACCGCATATGGCGATAGGATTTGGCGGGAATGACCACTTAATGGAGTATAACGAAATTCATAGTGTCTCTTATGAGTCCAACGACGCGGGTGCGATTTATACAGGACGCAATTGGACGATGCGTGGCAATATTATCCGCTACAACTATTTACACCACATCAATGGC
>CALLLL010000285.1 GCA_938082445.1 uncultured bacterium | reverse complement strand
CAATTGGCTTGAACTCGTGAAAAAGAAAACCTTTGACCAGACTCACTACGATTTGGTCAAAGCTACGTATGATCGGCACCTCAAGCAATCTACGGAACTCTGCGATATCATATTCAATGCCCAGAAGAATAGTATCGATGATCTGGAAGAAGAAATACTCGCCATCACCCGAAAACAGGCGCGCTTGGTACGTGAATCGCAGGCCGGGAAGTTAAAACCCAAGAAAGCCAATGAAAAAGGCCGCGAACTCACCAACGAAAAACATCGCATGGAAACGGTCCTTGAAACGGCCCGAACGATTGTGGAGGTAAAAACCACGGAGGATCTGGGTGGGTTTATTGAATTTGAATTTGAGGATTATGAATTCAAACTCGACATCACCGAATCGGCGGACGATCCCCCACCCACGATTGAAGACACCGAAGCGATTCCCAAAATCAAACCGAAAAATGTGGTGATACTCGTACTTGCCGGTGCGCTACTTTGGTTTAGCTTTAATTATCTCACCACGATGGGGCGCGCCAGTTGGGAATCAGCTCTGTCCGATCACAAACAATTCCTGGATATAAAGTGTGTAAATACTGGAAGTTCTACTATCCAAGTTAATCTTCCTTGGAACAATGGCGACACCACACCGGATATAAGCAATCGCCAATTGAAACGAATTAATTATGGCTTACTGCTCTATGTGCGTGAAAAAGGGAGTACGAGCTATCATTTACTCCCTGACCCTCCCAAAATATGGATCGTCAATAATGCCCCGCATACCAGTTCTTCTCCGATGAGTCTCACCAGCGACGAACGCATAAAAATTCAGTTGGATACAATGGCTCTTCGGCAAACTGGATTAAAGCTCGATGCGATACGCGTTGAAGTAACGCGTTATGGCGGCCGCACGGTACATCGCAGCCAAGAGGTTATTCTCCCCTAAGCATAGTTAATCTAATGCATCTCTTTGGCAGGTGTTTCTATTTTTGCATACCCCTCTTCGGCTTGTTGGTCTTGGTACATCAATACACAGCCATATAAGGTTGTAAAGATGGAGAAAATCATCAATGCTATTATATTGCGTCGTTTCATGCTGTACTTCCTTTTTACTAACTCAATTCTATGCACATTAAAGCATTTTGTGTGCCAACCAAGTCTCTTACAGTAAATACTCCTAAAGCCCTTACATTATTCATTTCACCGATGTATTCCCTTTGACCAATAGATACAAAAATGTCAGAGTTGGCCCTCAGAAATAACATATTGGTACGAAATGGCCTCATTCGAAAATTTTAGGGAAAATAAATGCAAATAATCCCGCTCTAAGCCCCTGATTTCATGCATTTTAGGTTGATTATGAAGTCGCTAAATCACTATGATCGTACGATCATTGTCAGAATCTGAGTGACCGGGGGTATAGATTCGGCAGAAAACACTTAATTCAATACAAAAGGAAACACCATCATGAAACTTCATGAATACCAAGCCAAGGCGCTGTTTCGGGAAAATGGCATTCTTTGTCCACCCGATAAAGCCGTCGATACGGCGGAAGAAGCCCTGCAAGTGGCTGAAGAAATGGGTATGCCCGTTGTCATTAAAGCCATGGTTCACTCCGGTGGACGCGGTAAAGCAGGTGGCGTAAAAGTACTCTCCGATATTTCTGAAGTCAAAGAGACCGCTGAAAACATCTTACAATTGCGCATCCAAGACTTGCCTGTACGCAAAGTCATGATTGCCCCGGCGGTAAATATCGAGACCGAAGTCTACTTGAGCATCTTGTTGGATCGCAGCACACGTTCAGTAATTTATGTTGGATGTAAAGATGGTGGTGTTGAAATTGAAGAAACGGCTAAGACCAACCCTGAAAAAATCTTAAAACTTCAGTGTTCAACTGATCAGTTAAAGAATCCAGACGATGCACGCCTGACCGAATTCGCATCAAACCTGTTTGATGGTGAATCTCAAGTGCAGGAAACGGTTGAAATGATGAAAAAGCTCGGTGCCCTCTTCTTGGCCACCGATGCTTCCATGATTGAAATCAACCCACTCATTACAGATAACAAAGGCACCGTAATTGCCCTTGACGCGAAGATGATGCTTGATGACAACGCCCTGTTCCGTCACCCTGAACTCGCAGAGTTACGCGATATGGACTCCGAAGATCAGGATGAACTTGATGCCAGCGAAAAAGGCCTTGCCTTTATCCGCCTCGACGGAAACGTTGGGTGTATGGTTAACGGTGCAGGTTTGGCCATGGCCACCATGGATACCATCAAGCACTTCGGTGGTAACCCAGCCAACTTCCTGGATGTAGGCGGCAGCTCTAATCCACAAAAAGTAGTCGAAGCCTTTAAGCTCATCCTTAAAGATCCCAATATTACCGCTATTCTTATCAACATCTTTGGCGGAATTACCCGTTGCGACGATATCGCAAACGGATTGCTTGAATCCCTCAAGATTCTTGATGTGCCTGTACCCATCGTAATTCGACTCGTAGGTACGAACGAAGAAGAAGGACGTGCATTGTTGGTAGGCACGGACCTGATTACGGCCCATACACTCGAAGAAGGGGCTACGAAAGTTGCCGAGCTCGGAGGAAAATCATGAGTATCCTAGTTAATAAAGACACCAAAATTATCGTCCAAGGGATTACCGGACGCGACGGTTCATTCCATACCAAGCAAATGCTCGACTACGGTTCCCAAATCGTAGGGGGAGTTACCCCCGGTAAAGGTGGCCAAACCACCGCTGATGGACTGCCTGTATTCAACACTTGCCAAGAAGCCGTTGAAGCCACGGGCGCAGACACGTCAATCATGTACGTACCTGCACCATTTGCTAAAGCCGCTATGTTGGATGCTGCAAACTCCGACATTAAATTAATGATTGCAATTACCGAAGGGGTTCCTACCCTTGATGCACTTAAAGCCTATGAAGCATTGAGCGCCAAAGGCATCCGCCTTATTGGCCCCAACTGCCCCGGCATCATCACCCCTGAAGAATGTAAAATCGGTATTATGCCGGCCAACATTCACAAGAAAGGGCGCATCGGCGTAATTTCACGTTCCGGTACATTGACTTACGAAATCGTAGACCAATTGACCAAAGCCGGTCTGGGCGAATCCACCTGCGTAGGTATCGGTGGTGACCCTATCATCGGAAGTAAGTTCGTAGACCTTCTTCCGCTTTTCGAAGAAGATCCGGATACCGATGCTATCGTCATTGCGGGTGAAATCGGAGGACAAGATGAAGTGATCGCTGCGGAATACTTCAAGAATCACATGAAGAAACCCGTTATCGGTTTCATGGCAGGACTGACTGCGCCTAAAGGCAAACGCATGGGACATGCCGGCGCCATTGTAGGCGGTGAAGACGATACAGCTGCTGCTAAAATCAAGAAGCTCGAAGCATCTGGTATTCCCGTCGCAAGCGTTATCAGCGATGTAGTCCCCTTAGTAGAAAGCAAATTGAACTAATCAGCCTCATCGATTAGAACATTACTTTTACTGTACAGGGGTTTATGGATGCAATCTTCCATAAATCCCTGTACAATATACATACATAGTCAAACTCTCATCATCGACCCATTAAGGCAATGTTGAAACACCATGAGTGACACATCCGAATCTACTCCAGCTGGCTTAAATACAGCCTTCATTGAGGAAATGTACGAGTCTTATTTACGCAACCCTGACTCGGTATCTCAAGATTGGGTTCAACTCTTTGAATCCTACAACGGCGAAGTTACCCAAGGCCTCCCCCCCAAGCTCGGTCCTTCATTTAAACCGACCAGTGTTTTTAATCCCCCCGGCAGTCGTAACGGCGTTTCCACCCTCGAAGAAAAGCTTGAACGCAACAGCCGCATGCAGCACAAAGTCGATTTGCTGATTCGCAACTATCGTGTACGTGGCCATCTCATGGCTTGCATGGACACTATGGGTGCTCCAAAAATCGATATGCCTGAACTGGATCCTGCGTATCACAATTTCACCGATGATGATCTCGACTTACATTTTGCGCCTCCATTAAAAAGCGACTCCGAGGCGATCACCCTGCGCGAAATCATTGCCCGCTATCAAAATACCTATTGCCGTTCCATCGGCGTGCAATTCATGCACATAGACGATTTAGAAAAACGGGACTGGATTCAAAATCGTATTGAATCGGTTGAAAACCGGTTGCAGTTAAGCCGCGATGAACAAAAACGAATTCTCTCTCGCCTTATTGATGCCATTACCTTCGAAGAATTCATCCAGAAAAAATACCAAGGCGCAAAAAGTTTCTCGCTGGAAGGTGCCGAAAGTCTTATCCCCCTTCTCGACCAAACCATTGAAAAAGCAGGCGGTCAAGGCGTAGACGAAATTGTTATCGGTATGGCCCACCGTGGTCGACTCAATGTACTCGCCAACATCATGGGCAAAGAACCGGCGCAAATATTCCGCGAATACGAAGACAAAGATCCTGAATCCTTCATGGGACGAGGCGATGTTAAATACCACCAAGGCTTTCACACCGATTGGCAAACGCTACACGGCCACAAAGTGCACATCGGCCTATGCTTTAACCCCAGCCATCTGGAATATGTAAACACCGTGGCTATGGGCCGCATGCGCTCTTGGCAAAAACGAATCGGCGATGATGAACACGACAAAGGCATGACCGTACTCATTCACGGCGACGCCGCATTTGCCGGACAAGGCATTGTGCAAGAAACTCTCAACATGAGTTGTCTCTCTGCCTACACCACCGGCGGCACCTTGCACATCATTGTGAACAATCAAATAGGATTTACCACCGATCCTTCCGATAGTCGCTCCAGTACGTACTGCACCGATGTCGCGAAAATGCTTCAGTCTCCCATCTTTCATGTCGATGGCGAAGATCCCGAAGCTGTGGCCCAAGTCGTCGCCGTTGCCATGGACTTCCGTAAGACATTTAAATGTGACGTTGTGATCGATATGTATTGTTATCGCAAACACGGTCACAACGAGGGCGATGAACCTATGTTTACCCAACCCCTCATGTACAAAGAAATCAAAAAGCGACTTTCGGTTAAAGACAATTACCTTAATCGCTTACTCAAGCTCGGTGAACTGACTGCAGAGGATGGTGAAAAAATTGCTATCCGCCAACGAGACAAACTCGAAGAAGCACTCGCCGAAGCACGCACGCGTCCACAGGTTCGCCCCCCATCCGTATTGCGTGGGTTATGGAGTAATTATCAGGGCGGTCCCGATAAGCATGTCCCCCCTGTCGATACAGGCGTGGAGAAATCTCGACTGGTCTCACTCATCAATGCACTCTCTACCGTGCCTGACAACTTCACACTCAATCGAAAAATTCAGAAGTTGCTCGATACACGCAGAGACATGGCAACAGGCAACACACTAATTGACTGGGCAATGGGCGAATTACTCGCAATGGGCTCACTCGCCACAGAAGGCACCCACGTGCGCCTCACTGGGCAAGATTCCCAACGCGGCACATTCAGTCATCGACATGCCGTAATGCACGACCAAGTCACGGCTGAATCCTACATGCCCCTTAAGCATTTATCCAGCAACCAAGCCGATGTAGACATCCACAACAGCCCCTTATGTGAATCCGGCGTTCTCGGCTTTGAATACGGTTACAGTATTGCTTATCCCGATGGTCTCATCATGTGGGAAGCACAGTTCGGTGACTTCAGTAATGTCGCCCAACCTATTTTTGATCAATTCATTTCCAGTGCCGAAGATAAATGGCGAAGCCTTAGCGGACTGACTATGCTACTCCCCCATGGCTTTGAAGGCATGGGCCCTGAACACTCCAGCGCTCGTCTCGAACGGTTCTTAGGACTGGCAGCGGAAGACAACTTCCAAGTATGTGTGCCATCCACTCCCGCGCAGATGTTTCACTTACTACGTCGCCAAGTGCACCGTCCTTGGCGCAAACCGCTCATTGTGATTACGCCAAAGAGCCTGCTGCGCCTACCGGCATGTACCTCTACACTCAAAGAATTGACTACGGGACGCTTCCGACGCATTCTTCCTGACACCGAATCCAATCCGAAGAAAACCGAACGCATTCTTATGTGTTCCGGGAAAATTTATTACGAATTGGCTGCGGCGCGTGAACGTGATGGGCGTGAAGATATATCCATTCTACGCGTTGAACAATTATATCCATTACAAATTGAAGATATGCAAAAAGCACTAGAACCCTACGAAGCCGATACGCCTGTTCTCTGGACGCAAGAGGAACCGGAAAACATGGGTGCTTGGCGTCGTATGAAAGGGAAATTCGGCGAAAAAATCCTCGGAAAATTCCCCTTCACGGTAGCTGCACGTCCTGCGTCATCCAGTCCCGCGACCGGTTCAGCGCACAGCCACCGCATCGAACAAGAAATGATCATCCAATTGGCCTTTGGCAATGAAGAAACTTCCTGGTATTAAACCAGTACACGCATGAACAAGGAGAGCACTACTCATGGCGATTGAATTAAAAATTCCCAGCGTTGGAGAATCCATCACTGAGGTAGAAGTCGGTACCTGGTTAAAAAACACCGGAGACACCGTAGCCAAAGACGAAGCCATCGTAGAGATCGAATCCGATAAAGCCACCGTCGAAGTCTTTGCACCTGAAGCTGGCGTGGTCGGCGAAATCCTCAAAAAGACCGGTGAAGTCTGCACAGTAGGCGAAGTCATCGGCTATATGGAAGCAGGCGAGGGCGCTCCAGCTGCAGCGGCTCCAGTGACTCCCCCAGCAGAAGTAGAAACCGAAACCTCATCCGCCCCTACACCAGATGCTCCCGTTGCCATGCCTGCTGCTGAACGCGCCATGGCCGAAGCCGGTATCAATGCAAACGATGTCACTGGCACCGGTAAAGACGGTCGCATACTCAAAGAAGATGTCGCCAACGCCAAAGCTTCCCCAGCAAGTCCATCGGCAACCTCCAACGCTTCATCCGGTAGTGCCCGTCAAGAAGAATCGGTACGCATGACACCCATTCGCCGTAAAATTGCGCAGCACTTGATGAGTGCCCAACAAAACGCAGCGCTATTGACCACATTTAATGAAGTGGACATGTCGGCCGTCATGAATATTCGCTCACAATACAAAGAAGACTACATCAAAAAGCACGGTGTAAAACTGGGCTTCATGTCTTTCTTTGTTCGCGCCTGTATCGATGCACTCAAAGAATTCCCGGCTGTAAACGCCGAAATTCGCGATGAAAATATCGTCTACAAAAACTACCAAGACATCGGTATTGCCGTAAGCGGTAAAAAAGGCCTCGTGGTTCCTGTCTTACGCAATGCCGAACGCATGAGCTTCGCACAAATCGAATCCACCATTGGTGACTTAGGTAAGCGCGCACAAAGCAATGACTTGACCGTCGATGAATTAACGGGCGGAACCTTTACCATCACCAACGGCGGCACCTTTGGCTCAATGCTGTCCACCCCTATCATTAATCCCCCTCAAAGCGGTATCTTGGGCATGCACAACATTGTACAACGTCCTGTAGTCGTCGATGGTGAAATCGTCATTCGCCCCATCATGTATGTGGCACTCACATACGATCATCGTATCATCGACGGTCGCGAAGCCGTGAGTTTCCTTGTGCGCGTAAAAGATTGCATTGAAAATCCCACTCGCATGATGCTCGAAATCTAGCAATACACGATACTCTCTACCAAGAAAGGCTTCCCTATGGAAACCAAGCAACACGATTTAGTCATCATCGGCGCAGGCCCTGGCGGATACATCTCCGCGATTCGCGCAGCCCAACTTGGCCTGAATGTCGCCTGCATAGAAATGGAAAAAGCACTCGGTGGTACCTGTCTACGTGTGGGTTGTATCCCATCCAAAGCACTGCTGGAATCCAGCGAACATTTCCATGAAGCCCAAAATGAATTTAAGAACCACGGTATCGGTATCGAAGGTCTCTCCCTTGATCTCAAAAAAATGATGAAGCGCAAAGACACCGTGGTACGTCAATTGACCACCGGTATTGCAGGACTATTCAAGAAAAATGGTATCACCCATTACATGGGTAAAGGCCGAATCGATGGTCCCGGAAAAGTTATTGTCGAAGGCAAAGACGAAGCGATCCTTGAATGTAAAAATATTCTTATTGCCACCGGTAGCGTCTCCGCTCCTTTGCCCGGAGTTGAACTCGATGGCGACCGCATTGGAACCAGTACCGAAGCCCTGGCCTACTCTGAAGTCCCTGAACATCTTGTCGTGATTGGCGCAGGTGTCATCGGGCTCGAACTCGGTAGTGTGTGGAAGCGACTTGGGGCCAAAGTAACGGTCCTCGAATACATGCCCAATATATTGCCCGGCATGGATGCTGAACTCGTTAAACATGCTACCAAGATTTTCAAAAAACAAGGCCTCGACTTTAAACTTGGCGTCAAAGTAACGGGCGCCACCAAAGAGGGCGACACCTGTACGGTGACCATGGAAGGCGAAGAGTCCATCACATGCGATCGCGTATTACTCGCTGTAGGCCGCCGACCCAATACCGAAGGACTCGGGTTAGACTCCGTAGGCATTGAAACGGAACGCCCGGGCATCATTCCCATTAACGACCATTTCCAAACCTCCGTCCCTGGAATCTATGCCATTGGCGATGTGGTACGTGGCCCTATGCTCGCTCACAAAGCCGAAGAAGAAGGCGTTGCCTGCGTAGAAGGCATTGTCAAAGGCTATGGATACATCAACTACGATGCTATCCCAGGTGTGGTGTATACGCACCCCGAAATTGCCACCGTGGGTAAAAATGAAGAGCAACTCAAAGAAGCCGGCATCGAATACAAAGCAGGCACCTTCCCCTTTATGGCCAACGGACGTGCCAAGGCCATTGGTGACACCGACGGCTTCGCCAAGATTTTGGTCGACAAAACAACCGATCGCATTCTTGGTGCGCACATCATTGGTCCACAAGCCGGCGATCTCATTGCCGAGTTAGCCGTAGGCATTGAGTTCAAAGCCAGCAGCGAAGACATCGCCCGCAGCTCACACGCTCACCCCAGCTTGGCTGAAGTTGTCAAAGAAGCCGCTTGGGCTGCCTACGATCGCCCGATGTCTATGTAATTTGTGGAGTATTAACCACCCTTCACCTATACATTAATGAATAGCACCTACATAATTGTTGTTTATTATGGATATAGCGGTGACCAAAATATTGCACAAAAGGCCCCATTTATGGCATTATTTGGGCTACTTTTTGTAATTTTTGGGTGGATTTGTTCACTAAGTTTTCTTTAATGCCCCTCGTTTAGTCAATTGACTGGCATTTTTTTATTGAATATCCCTCCGAACAAGAGTACTATTCTCCAAGTTTTATCGATTATTAACCTGTATTTAAGGGTTAATCGATATCGCTTGAACTATTTTTTACACGTATCTGCTTAGACCATTTTGCCGATACATAGAAGCATCCCTCACGGTGCACCTTGGAGTGAATACATGACACAAGCAGTAACGGAATCAGCGGCCAACAACGCTGGATCCACAGGCGACAAAATCATCAATGATGTCGTAATTAAAATTGCTACCGCAAACGGTTCCGGTAGTCAGTCCGCCAACTTCATTTTGATGCGTTCCATCTTTAAAATGGGTATTCCTGTGAGCGCCAAAAACCTCTTCCCGTCCAATATTTCCGGGTTACCGACATGGTTCACCATTCGCGTAAACGAGGACGGTTGGCTAGCCCAAAAAAATCATATCGATGTTGCCATCGTAATGAATAAGCAAACTGCCGAAGACGATATCAACGAATTGCCTGCCGGTTCAGTCGCCGTTGTACACGAGGGCTTAAAAGCAGCTGCCACACGCGATGATATCATTACCATACTCGTACCCTTCGACAAATTGGTTAAAGAAG
>CALLLL010000284.1 GCA_938082445.1 uncultured bacterium | reverse complement strand
ATTGATGACTTGCGCGGGGGGGATGAGTCAGGTACTCTTGAAGGGTGTTGTTTTTATGCTGTTTCAGGGCTGAATTACAGGAATTTGGGTATGTCCGAAGTGAATACGCCGATAGAATTATTGCCGGAACCATTGCCTTATTTACATGCGGTTAGTGAATTGTTGAAAGTGCAGGAATCCAATGCATGGGATCTGTTTTTATCCAGTGAGATTGTGGAGGAAGATTGCGAATCGATTCGGCTTGATTTATTGAAAAATGCTTACCGAATGTCATCTGAATATGATTCGGTGTTTTATGCACTGGCACAGCAGGCAGCGGAGGCTTTGGGGATTGATCCGCGCATCACTTTATACCATGGGGGATCATCGGAGAGTAATGCGATGATTTTGTATATTCCGGGTGAAGCACATATTGTGTTCAGCGGGGATGTTCTGAAGGTATTATCGAAAGATGAATTGTTGGGAGTAATGGCACACGAGTTGGGCCATTATAAGCTTTACCAGATTGAAGAAGGTGCATTTTACACTGCACAACGAATGTTGAGTGCGGCGGCAGCTACGGGTGATCCAGCCTATGCGATCAGTGATTCTCGGTTTCGCCGGGCATCAGAGATATATGCGGATCGCTGCGCACTTGCAGTATGTGGAGATTTTCGTCCGGTGATAACAGGCCTGGTGAAAGTACACACGAGCTTGGAGCAGGTGGATGCGGAGGGGTATTTACAACAAGCCGAAGAAGTGTTGAACAAAATTGAGTCGGGTGAAGAGTACCGGGATCACCCTGAGACCTATATTCGAGCAAAGGCCTTGGCCTTGTGGCAGAATAAAGACGCGGGCTGTGATACGCAAATCAATACTATGCTTGAAGGAAAGCGTGCACTGACGAATTTGGATATAGTGGGGCGTGCAGAACTAGCAGAACTGACCCAGCGCTTTGTATCGGCTTTGTTAGAACCCTCGTGGTTTCAGACGGAAGCGGTATTGGGACAGGCGAAACTGATGTTTGAGGATTTTGAAGCCGGGATGGAACAAATGCATACGGTTTCTCTGCATATTCCTTGGGACGAGGAATCATTAAAGAATTATTTTTACTATTTGATGTTGGATTTTGCGTTGGTGGATGCACAGTTGGAAGAAACTCCCATGGCTTGGGTATTGTCTGTTGCGGATCGGGTTGATTTATTGGAGGACTTTGAGAAGGTCGCACGCAAGGAGCTGAAGACTACCAAAAAGGAAATGATGCGGATTTTCGAGTCTGCGCCCAAATTAATGAATAAAGCACAGTCTCAGGATGCGGGAGGGGAGTCTTGATGGATATTGATACCGATAGGCCGCTTGCAGAGTCAATACTAAAGACCTTGGAGTCGCAGTGTGCATCCGGGACTTTGCCGGACCCAGAAGATCTTTTACCCATTTTATTGCCGTTGTTCGAGCAGGTTGCAGAGGTTCATGAGTCGGGATTGGTCGCACCGTTGGATGGACTGGAAAAAATTAAGTGTTACCATGGGCATGCATTTTTTGAACGCGATGATTGCACGCCTGCTAAGCGAAATGAGCGAACAATACAGCGGGTGGATCGTGCTTCAACCCGATCTTTTGAAGTGACTGGGCAAAGTGCAATTTCTGAGCAGGAGGGGCAAGAGAATCTGCTGGTGGAAGACACGGACGATACGCGTGCGCAACCCGTCTTTGTGCAAGGATATTTAAGTTGGGAGCATAGTCATGATATCCATGATGAGCCCTGCGATATTTTTGTGTTGGGATTGGTGTTGGCAAGTTTTTCATTGAATTTGGACTTTCGAGACAACGAGTCGCTTAGCCTTTTTGTGGATAATCGGGAGAATTTATTCAAGATTTACCCGCAATTACATCCTGTATTCGCCCGGGTGATAGTGCGAATGACGGAGTTGTCGCGCCATCAGCGAGCACAGAGTATTGACGAGGTGATTCATGCATTGGAGAATTACCGGACGCAGTCTGTCGGAGGGAGTATTGATTTCTCTGAGCTGCGTGGATTTAAAGCAGCATCACGTACCGAGCGCGACCAAAAAATACATGCACGATTGCGCAATCAGTGTTTTCAAATGACGCGCCGGAATAGGTTGTTGTATTTTAAGCCTTCTGCGCAATCGTTGGATATGACGGTAACATCTGTTCCCTTATTGTTGGATGTGAATAATGTCCGTTCAAAGAACTTGTTTTACTGGCATTCTAAAGTGGCAGAGCGAGTCGTGTCAGCTAAGCCTATTCCGTTGGCTGAATATTTACGATTTGAGGATGCTCCTTATATTCGGGGGATCCTGGATAAGATTCGAAATCAGGCGCGTCGGGATAAAGCTGAGTACGGTTCTTCTCAGTTGCGATTGGTGATTTGTTTTCTTCGCTGGCATAACTTAAAAGAATCTGAGCATGAACGAATTCATTCACCGCTTTTGTTGCTGCCGATGACCTTGACCAAGAAGAAAGGGGTTAAGGATACCTATATGTTGCAGGCTGAATCTTCGCAAGCTGAGGTGAATCCTGTTTTGCGTCATCATCTAAATGAGTTATATGGAATCGAATTACCGGAGTTTATAGATCTCGCTGAAGCGGATTTGTCTCAATTGCATCAACTTTTGGAACAGCAGATTGCGGCGAGTGAGCCTGGCGTGGTGTTAGAGACGGTGGAACAACCGCAAATGGAGTTGATTCATGCTGAAGCGCGGTTGCGCTTGGAGCAGTATCGCCGACGTACTCGTTTGTCGGGGCGAGGGGTAAAGCATTATGAAGATATTGATTACTCGTATCATCGCGAAAACTTTCAGCCTCTGGGTATGCAGTTGTATTTACAGCGGGTTAAGCAATCTGCATTTCCAATAATGGGGGAGAGCTACCGTAGCCCTAAGCGTGAAATGCCCATGCTTGCAGATGCCCAAGCTAAAAAAACAACGCCCACGAAAGATGAAAAATCAAAGAAGGCGAATTTTTATTCACTGCATAACAAAGGTGAGGAAGCCGGTGGGAACCCGTATCTATGGGAAATTGATTTGTGTGCGGTGACCTTAGGAAACTTTAATTACCGAAAAATGTCTTTGGTGCGCGATTACAATTCCATATTGGAAGAGAATCTTAGTAATCCGCTATTCGATAATATGTTTACGGAAATCGATCGCAGTGTTCAAGGTGTGGAAGAAGAGTTGCCCAAGTGGTCTGATTTGTTCCCTGTCGTTGAGTCCGATCCAACTCAACTAAAAGCCATTGCTGCTGCTGGGCGGGGAGAAAGCTCCATCATTCAGGGGCCTCCCGGTACCGGTAAGAGTCAGACGATTACCAATCTTATTGCTGATTTTGCAGCGCGGGGTAAACGGGTATTGTTTGTGTGTGAAAAACGTGCCGCGATAGATGTGGTGTATCATCGCTTGGCGAGTCGTGGGCTGGAGCAGATTTGTTCGCTCATCCATGACTCTCAGTCGGATAAAAAACCGTTTATTATGGATGTGAAAGCGACCTACGAGCATTATGTCGAAAAAGGGGTGCCTACCGCTCGTACGCGCAATAAACGAGAGAAGATTTGTGAAGATTTGGACCGGGCAACGGAGCAATTGATGTGGTTTTCTCATCAATTAAATACGGAACATGAGCCTATCGGACAACCATTGTGGAAGCATTATGACTGGTTGGTGAAGGAGCGAGGGAATGAAGTGCATTTGTCTTCGGAGTGGGAAGAGTTGCTTCCCAATTATTCCGATTGGCATGCGCATATCCCCATGTTGGAAGGGCTCATTCAAACCTTAGACGATTTGGATGGCGAGAGTATTCCGGCTCGCTCACCATTTCGTCTGTTGTCCCCTTCCTTGGCAGGTGTGGAAGAACCGCTCAACACCGTGTTTAACGCCATACGTGCCAGTGTTAAGGCTTTGGAACATGTAGAAACAATTTTGTCGGCTGAGCATTCATTCACCAATGATAGTGATTTGAGTATGAGTGAGTTATATCGCGCGATAGCTTTGATCACCCAATTGAAAAAATATTGCCTGGATGGTGAATGTGCCGCACTCTTACGCGCAGATTCCGCCGAATGGACATCCTTGAAACTACAAGTGCGTCAGTATGAAAAAGTTGTAGATTTATTGGCCAAACAGCAGCAAGTGACGAGTGATTGGCGAGAGAAACTGGATGTTCGTGATGCCCGTGATGCGATGGAGGAAGTGAAAGGCTACGAAGGAAACTTGTTTAAGGTTCTCAAACCGTCATGGTGGCGAATGCGCAAAGTTTTATCGCAGCGCTATGACTTTGAGTCCCATGCCGTGAAGCCTAAGTGGAGTCGAGTGCTGGAAGAGTTGGTGCGGGAATATGATTTGCAAGAGGAGTTGGCGTCTTTGGATGAAGCCTGTTATGCAGAAACGGGTGTGGAATCAACGGTTCTTGGCTTGCACGAGAAGTTGGAAGGTGTTCGGGAGAATGCAATACACTTTGAGTATCCAGAAAATGCCGTGTACTCAGCTATGGCCAGTGGCGGTGATTCATTGGCGAATATTCGTGAGTTGTATGAAGCGGTAAAAGTGCTGAGTGATGCGATTGAAGGGGTATTTGAGTTGCCGCGTTCGCTTAGTTTTTCGGAGTTTTATAAACTGATTCATGATTTAGAAGATTGCGCGGACGATATTCCTGATGTCTTGCCGGCCTTGGGTGAATTAATTGAGGCCCCGGAATCGGTTATGCAGACTTTCCGTCACATGGACTCTGCGTTGAATCCCATGACCGTGGCTATCGGACAAGAATCACTGGAACGAGTTTATCGGAAAGATCGGGCCTTAAAAACCTTTAATGGCACTCGTCTAATGCGTGAGCGTGAAGCAGTCAATACATTATTGGATAAGTATTTTGATTTGAATGCTAAATTGATTCTGGAACGAGCTCGTGAACATTTCTTGACGAACTTGAACGTGTCTGAAACTTCGGCCACTCAATTAAGTGATAGGGAGAAAGAATTTAAGAAGCGCTACTCGAAGGGGCGCAAGGAATTGGAGCGGGAATTTGGAAAGGTGATGCGTTATCGATCCATCCGTGAATTAGGTTCGGGTGATTCAGGGTTAGTGCTACGCGACTTAAAACCCATCTGGTTAATGAGTCCATTGTCAGTATCGGATACCCTTCCGATAGACCCTAAACTATTTGATGTCGTGATATTCGATGAGGCGAGTCAAGTACCATTGGAAGAAGCAGTTCCGGCAATATTCCGTACTTGTCAGTGTATTGTTGTCGGTGATGAGATGCAGCTGCCCCCAACGCGTTTCTTTTCTGCGAAGTCTGATTCCGCAGATGTAGACGATGGTGAAGAGGACGAATTGGATTCTTTGTTGCTGGACATTGATCAAGGATCATTGTTGTCGCATTGTACACGGACTTTACCGTCTACCATGCTTGGTTGGCATTACCGTAGTCGCAATGAAGAGTTGATTAGCTTTTCCAATCGCGCATTTTATCAAGGGCGTCTGTTGACCGTGCCTGATCGGGATGTGAATACGGAGCGTGAGGCAATTGTGAGCACATCGGCTGAAGATGCTGCAGCGCATTTGGATGCAACGCTGAAGCGTCCAATCAGTTTTCATTATATAGAGAATGGTGAATACATCAAACGCCGTAATCCGGCTGAGGCCGCGTATATTGCTGAAATGGTTTGTAGTTTTCTGGCGCAAAACAATGGTTTGAGTCTTGGGATTGTCGCCTTCAGTGAAGCGCAGCAGGATGAAATTGAAAGTGCGATCAACCGCCTTGCTTCTGATGACCGAGACTTTCAGGAGCAACTGGAAGTTGAATATGCCCGCGAGGAAGATGAGCAGTTTTGTGGTTTATTTGTGAAGAATTTGGAGAATGTGCAAGGGGATGAACGCGATGTGATCATTCTGAGCATTTGTTATGGGCATGATGCACAGAACAAAATGCGCATGAATTTTGGGCCCATTAACCAAACAGGCGGAGAGAAACGGTTGAATGTGGTATTTTCTCGCGCTAAACGGCATATGGTGGTGGTGAGTTCGATTCGTCATGAATCTATCACCAACACGTATAATGATGGGGCGAATTGTTTTAAAAGTTATTTGGAGTATGCCCAGGCATCTTCTGAAGGGGCCATTTCAATGGCTGAATTAATATTGGAACGATTGTGTGCTATGCGGCAGGAGGATGACCAAGAATTTGGTATCTCAGTCGAACAATTGGCGCTGGCATTGAAGGAGCGCGGATTTGTCGTTGAGATTGGTGTGGGGGTAAGTGAATTTAGATGTGACTTGGCTGTTCGAGGGGCGGACGATGCAACATGGCGTTTGGGTATCCTGCTGGACAATACAGTCTCTAGCCGGGAAGATGTTTTAACTCGGTACTATTTACAGCCTTCTGTCTTACAGGCCTTTGGGTGGGATATACAAGTTATCCCCATTCGAGATTGGTATCATGAGCCGGATTCGGTACTGGATAGTATCGAAAAAACATTATCAAAAAAACAGAAATAATGACTATGGATCGGCGTACATTTTTAGTGACTGCTGCATCGGCTTACTTATTGACCAGTGCTGGATGCCACACTAATCCCCCTAAGCCCGTCCTTAAACCATTGAATCAGCAACGTCTTTTCTTTACTTCACAGGGAAAGACGGCAGTGATGAATGGAGATGGAAGTGGTTTGCGGTATTTAGCGTTTGATGTACCCAATCAAGCTACCTGGCAACCCACGGCTTTCTTTCCTGATGGAAAACGGGTCTTAATGTTGAGTATGGAGCCGCGTAGGGATGGGCCGGGTAAACCATTTGAAGAGTATTATCATAAGACACCAACGCGAATTTGGACCTATGATTTGGATACTGGAGCTTTAGTTGAATTGCTCACTAAAAAGCGACTTGCTCCATTTTGTACACCCCAATTGTTGTTGGCGGATGGTCGTATGTTGATACAGGTGATTTCTGAAGATAAGGTGGCCCAAACTTTTAATGTGAACTTTGATGGTAGTGACCCGCGTCCATTTACTCAGCCAGGAGAGGGGATGCCCTACGGTCTGGATTTAAGTCCTGATGGAACTCGAGTGGCGTATCACCTTGCAGGTCCTAAAGGGTATGAAATCCGCACGAGTGATATTTATGGTAATCAAAAAACGTTGGTTGCACAGCAAGCAGGGCATTTATATTTCGGCCCCAAGTGGTCACCGGATAGCCAATGGTTGATTTTTCAGGATTGTATACCAAAAGATGACCCTGGGCATGATTGGTCTGACTTGGTACTGAGTCGTCCAGATGGGAGTGAGCAACGGTTACTTACCAATGGTCAGGCTCTTTGGTTTGCGGCAACGTATGGTGCACCAGAATCACGTGGTGGGGGATCGAATATGCCTGTATGGTCCCATGATGGTACAATACTGCATTGCCGTCGGTTCCCTGAGTCAAAAGTTCCTTGGGAATATCAGGTTGGTCGTGTCGATGTGGACCATTTCAATCGCAGATTTAATCCTGATGCCGCACGGGGTGGTACTGAAATATGTCGGCTTGATCCAGCGAATGGAGAGCTGAAACGGCTAAGTGTATCCAAGAAACAGGTATGGGATTTTAGGCAAGCAGAATCCAGTGACGGTAAGCACATATTGTTTTGTCGCGCTGCTACTGGTGAATCACCGGGCTTGTGGATATGCGATGCAAACGGTGATCATGCTCAATTATTGACCAAGGGGATTGATGGACTTGGGGCGGATCACCCTCGCTGGGTACCGTAGTTAAAGTGCGTAGAATTTGATTGAATGTGGAGAGTTTAGTATATGAGTTTTATACGCGTCGGTGCAGCTGCGCTGAATCAAACGCCCTTAGACTGGGATAATAATGCAGCGCACATCCGCTCGGCTATTCATGAAGCCCGTGACCGTGGGGTGAGCATTTTATGTTTACCAGAGATGGCCATCTGCGGCTATGGGTGTGAAGATGCTTTTTTTGCGGATTCTACTCGTCGGATGTCCCGTCAGGTGTTGCATGAGTTACTGCCTGATACGTTGGGTATTGTGGTGTGTGTAGGATTTCCGGTGTTGCATGAGGGGGCACTATACAATGCCTGTGCTTTGGTGGTGGATGGAGCAATTGCAGGGATTGTACCGAAACAGCATCTTGCAGGGGATGGATTGCATTATGAACACCGTTGGTTTAAGCCCTGGCAGCAGGGTGAGACTACCGAGATTGTATTGGATGGGAAAACTATTCCGTTTGGGGATTTGGTGTTTGACTTAAATGGGCTTCGGGTTGGATTCGAAATCTGTGAGGATGCCTGGGTTGTACAACGTCCAGCTGAACAGTTGGCCGAGCGCGGTGTTCAAGTATTGTTGAATCCCAGTGCAAGCCATTTCGCTTTCGAGAAGCAAGCCATTCGCAAGCGATTGGTCAAAGAGGCTTCGGGTAATTTTGGGATGACGTATATCTACAGTAACCTTGTTGGGAATGAAGCAGGTCGTGCGATTTATGATGGGGGGGTGTTGATAGGATGTGATGGTTCGATCGTTCGGCAAGGCACTCGCTTTGGTTATTCGGACGTATCTGTGACGGATGCTGTCGTAAAGATAGATTTATCTCGTTCCGAAGCAATCATGAATGATACAGGTGTGCTTAGGCTAGAGCGTAGGATAGATGAGGTTAATGATGAGTCCGTAGTCTATGATTCGGATGCATTTGAGGAATCGAATTTCTTGGTTGAAGAGGAGTTCGGGCGTGCAATCGCTTTGGGCTTATATGATTACGTACGAAAATCTCGTTCTAAGGGTTTTGTGGTGTCGTTAAGTGGCGGCGCGGATTCTACGGCTGTTGTTTCATTAATACGTTTAATGATTGATTTCTCGTGCGATGAGTTAGGCACTGCCAACGTGTGTGAACGACTTGGCTTCGAAGAGTGTTCTAAAGAGAGTATTCTGGAGCAATTGATTACGACTGTCTATCAATCAACCAAGAACAGTTCTGATGCAACGCGAAATGCCGCAAAATCAGTGGCTGAGGGCATGGGGTCACATCATCTAGAATTTGATGTAGATGCATTAACACAGAGTTATGTTTCTATGGTCGAAGCAGGCATAGGACGAGATCTTAGTTGGGATACAGATGATTTGGCCTTGCAAAATATCCAGGCGCGGGTACGTGCACCGGGAGTATGGATGTTGGCCAATATTGAGCAGAAATTGTTGCTGGCCACCAGTAACCGTTCTGAAGCGGCAGTGGGTTATGCAACGATGGATGGGGATACGTGCGGGAGTATCAGCCCCATTGCTGGAATTGATAAGGCTTTTTTACGCAAATGGTTGGTATGGCTGGAAGTGCATGGACCAGAAGGTGTCGGACCTAAGCCTTCGGTTGCCAGTGTGAACCAATTGACGCCTACGGCTGAGTTGCGACCGCAGGAACAGAGTCAGACGGACGAGGATGATCTGATGCCGTATGATGTCTTGGATGCGATTGAGCATGAAGCCATCGGATTAAAACGTTCACCTGCCGAGGCTCTTGTGACTTTGCAACAGCTGTTTCCTGAGCACAACGGTATGTTGACGGCTTGGGTGAAACGGTTTTATTCACTTTGGTGTCGAAATCAGTGGAAGCGTGAACGGTATGCACCCAGTTTTCATGTGGATGATAAAAACTTGGATCCCAAAACTTGGTGTCGATTCCCCATTTTATCCGGCGGATTTCAACGGGAATTGCGTGAGTTGGATTAAATTAAAACCTACATTATTGTATGGCGAAATTTATCAGCGACAATTATGTAGGGCTTCAAGCTTCTGTAGCAATGTTTAATGAATGTTGGGAATATCCTCTAAGTCTATTTTATATAAAGGTTTAGGGGGTATGGTTTTCTTTTTCGAAATTTGGCACAATCCATGCTTTATAGGTGTAGAGAACGAAGGCATCGATGGTAGCCCCATTAAGTATGCATGGACAGTGTAGTTTGAAAAGGAGATGTTGAAATGAGTTCACAATTAAATGATTCTTTGCTTCATGAAAGTTTGGAGACTACTCCCTCAAATGAAAATCCGTTGTTTTATTGGCTTCGTAAACTCGCGAGTACTCCGGATGGAGAAACTCGTTAACTTTAGCCTTGTTTAAGGTAAATCCTTGTTATAGTTGGCCGTTCCAAAGAAGCTGTTCTTTTTTGGAACGGCTTTCTATTTAGTAGAGATCAATAGCGAAAATAAAGATTTATTGTTCATCTACATGTATGTTTTTCCTTGACTTTGAATGAAATAGTGTATGATGCTAATGAAGGTGTTGACCTTATGGCGAGATGTACATTTATGATTTCTACAATTAGACTTTTTTCCTTATTTTTTTCTTGTTTGCTGCTATCAATGTGCGTGTATTCAGAGAGCACTTTACAGCAATTTTCTATACAGTTTACGGCTGATGACCTCTATGAGAATGGGGAGATTATGGATGTTATGCGATCATCGGATCGCACAGGTGTGGTACTCAATAATCATGTACTGAAGGAGACGGATGCTCCTGGGGCTGGCTTAAGTGAGAAAGGCGCCCATGTAGATTCACTGCATGCGGGTATTCGACTTCGGAAGATTATTCAGGTAGACCGCCCTAAGGCTCATAAAGCCCATGTGCTGATTTATATGACTCCACAAAGTGCTGGGACTTCACCTGAATACTCTGTATCCATAAACGGCCATTGGGTTGATGGGATTCAGGTTCCTTGGCATGAGGGAATATGGCATTGGGTGCCGGTACCTGTTAAGTATGTTCGGGCGGGTGACAATATCATCGAATTAAAATGTGATGAACCCAGAGGGAAAGGATATGACGTTCTTTTTGCTCGCGAAGATGAATATGAACGCGGCGGAGGGGCTTGGTTGTATGAGGGGAACACCTCGAAGATCACTTCAGGGCAGTTATCGCCTGTTGATCAATCGTTGTCAGCGGGTATTGCCTCCTTTAAACCCGGTGAATTCTCGGAAAAATCCATTGATGCGGGAGAAACATGGTTAAAGAATTCTTCAGGGCCTGTTGGCAATACTGCGGGTGAGTACACCATTCGTTTACACCTGGAGCAGTACAAAAAAGAGGGTATGGTGCTTAGTCCACCTATTGACCTTTGGCGCGATCCTAATCGTAGTGATGCTTTTGTACCTAATTGCCGTGTAGAGTCGGTTGAAATAATTGGGGAAGGGGTGTTAGCTGAAGGCAGTCGATTGGTATGGGAATATCGACTTGGGGAATCGCCTGATCGGCTGAGTATTCATTGGGGGAAATTTAAACGACTTGATGAAGGTGAATTTATAAGTCAGCACTTAGTGGAACCTTCAAAGCGCTATATGCAAATACGTGTGCGGTTAATGTCCCAAAATCCTTTATTGACTCCAACCTTCCGGTCTTTGACAGTGAAGCCGATTATTCAACAAGAGGCTTTGCCTAAACATACGTTCTATGTGCGTTCTCAGATAAACCCACACCTTGCCTACCCCTCGTATTTACCGCACTATGAATCGGCGGATACTGTGGCATTGTCTGAAATCCGTAAACGCCTC
>CALLLL010000283.1 GCA_938082445.1 uncultured bacterium | reverse complement strand
TTGAAGCCCAAGCATTATCCGCTGAAGACGGTATTGAAGAGTGGTTTTCGGCTGATGCATCAACCTTTCTACCAGACGATGCGAAATGCTCCTCGTGCGGATGCACTAATTTCACCAAAGAAAGCGACATCTTGGATGTGTGGTTTGATTCCGGCGTAAGTAACCGAGCTGTGTTGGAAAAAAATTCTGACCTGACATGGCCTGCCGATATGTATTTAGAAGGAAGTGATCAGCACCGTGGTTGGTTCCAATCCTCCTTATTGCCAGCAGTAGCCGTGAAAGGTACACCGCCATATAAATCGGTCGTGACTCACGGATATGTTGTCGATGGTAAAGGGAAGAAATTATCCAAAAGCTTGGGTAACTTCATGGAACTACCCAAGATGATCAAGAAGTTTGGTGCAGAAATTATTCGTCTTTGGGTGGCCAGTGAAAACTACAAGCAAGACATTCGTATTTCCGATGAAATTCTGACTCGTATGCAAGATTCCTACCGTCGTCTGCGCAATACCCTGCGTTACGGCTTAAGTAACTTGTATGACTACGATGCCTCCATGGCTGTACCATTTAATGAACTCGAAGAAATCGATCAGTGGGTGTTATGCCGCTTGGAAGGTTTACGCGAAAATATTCTCAAGGCCTACGGTGATTATGAATTTCACCATGTCTATCACGACGTTATGAATTTCTGTTCCATCGAATTAAGTTCATTCTACTTCGATATTTCAAAGGACCGTTTATATACCTTCGCGGCAGATTCTAAAGAACGCCGCTCGGCTCAAACCGCTACAGCTGCTATTCTCGTGCATATGCTAAAATTCTTGGCTCCAGTTATGTCGCATACCTGCGATGAAGCGTGGCAAGATTTACCTGAAGGCTTGAAAACTTCGGATAGTGTGCACCTTGAGCAATTCCCGGAAGCGCACCCGGAATATACCTTATCCGAAGACGCATTGAAAAATTGGGATGAGTTAGTACGATTGCGTAGTGTTGTATCGAAAACCCTTGAAGGTATGCGTCAAGATAAAGTTATTGGGTCTTCTTTGGAGGCCGAAGTGACCTTAATTCCTGGAACCGATTCAGTTCTTGAGACATTAACAGCATATGAAGATCAGCTAGCCAGTATTTTTATTGTATCAAAATGTAGCATTGGTGCTTCTTCAGACGAAGCCAAGCAATCGGAAGATGGATTACTTGTCCAAGCTGAAAAAGCCAGCTGTGATAAATGCCAACGCTGTTGGAATTATCGTGAGTCAGTTGGTAAAAATGAAGAGCATCCAAGAATTTGTGAGCGATGTGTAAATCAGTTAGGAGATCAGTAATCATGAATAAACGCGATTTAGAAAAATTCAAAAAGTTATTGTATGCCGAAGGTAAGCATTTCACTGAAGGCATTAAATCCATCGAACGCGATACGATTGAAGCCGCGAATGGGGATAAGAGTGGCGAATTCAGTGGTTTTGCTGAAGCTGGTACAGATAATAATGACCGTGAAACAGCATTGAGACTGGCCAGTGGTGAAACTCAGATGCTTAACGCTGTTGCTGATGCCCTGCAACGTATTGAAGACGGTACATACGGTAAGTGTGTTGATTGCGAGCAAAACATCCCCAAGATGCGCCTTGAAGTATTTCCAGCTGCAAAGCGATGTGTCGGATGTAAAGAAATCTTAGAGAAGGAACAAAATGACTACGCCTAGTCATTTTGTGTCAACTCGGTACAATTAATGGATGCTTCACTTAAACGCCAGTTGTGTTGGATAGGGGGAGCATTTCTATTTATTTTTGCCCTTGATCAACTAAGCAAATATTTAATTATTCAAAACATTCCTCAGGATGCACCATTCCGGGGGGATGTTTTTTTTCATTTCACCCATCAACGTAATACCGGAATAATTGGTGGTGCTTTTGGTTCAATCCCTTGGGTCGCAAAAGTTTTACCGTTTTTTGCATTGGGGATTTTATATTACTTGTTTAAACAGCTAAATAAAGCTTCGCTACTTCAAGCCATTTCATATGGCATGATATGGGGAGGGGCATTGGGCAACATCGTGGATCGGATGCGCTTGGGTTGGGTCACAGATTTTTTTCAATTTAATTTCTATTTTATCCCATTCAATTTTCCTTGGAAGTACTACCCAGCCTTTAATATTGCCGATGCAGGAATAATGATAGGGGTATTTACGCTGCTATTTACCCTGAACCCGAATCCCGAAGAATCGACAGAGGCTGAAGAGCATGCACCCAGTAATTCTTAAGCTGGGGCCGATTACCCTGCATTCATATGGCCTTATGATGGCTATAGCCTTTCTGGTCGTGTTGCATTTTATTCAAAAGGATGCAAAAAAGGCTGGTTACGAACCTAAAGTATTTGCTGATTTAGCCTTTATTGTATTACCCCTAGGCATTATCGGGGCGCGGTTAACTTATATCATCATGTTTCGTGATTCCTTTTCGATAAGCGATCCCTTAGGCTGGATTGCCGTATGGAAAGGGGGCTTAGTATTTCAGGGAGGGCCACCGGTAGCCATCGCATTTGGATACTGGTTTCTCAAGAAGCATCAGATTCCCTTTTGGAAAGCCTGCGACATTATTTTCCCCTATCTCGCTTTGGGACACGGAATTGGACGTATTGGGTGTTTATTGTATGGCTGCTGCTTCGGAGCACCTACAGATGCAGCATGGGGGATTCGTTTCCCGCGTATTATAAATGGCGATTCCATTACGGGGAGTCCTGCTTTTCAGGATCATGTGGATTGGTATACAGAAGTCACAGTTGAGTCAACCCACTCACTGGCGGTTCATCCCACTCAGATTATTAGTATGATAGGGCTCTTTTCGTTATTTGGTGTTTTTATCTGGATGCGAAAGTCCTGGAAACCATTTGATGGCTTTATGTTCCCGATGTACTTAATGCTCTATGGTTTCTTTCGGTTTTGGATAGAAGGCCTGCGTGGAGACCATAATCCAGTCATGGTATTGAACCTGACGGATCAGCAAATATTCAGCTTATCTGGGGCAATTTTTGGCCTATTTTTCTTCCTGTGGTTGAAGAAACACCAGAATACAACATCCGACACCGCCCCCAATTAACCTTTTTCCCTTTCAAGAAAATGTATTAGTGTCTGATTGATTCGTTTCGCTCCGTAATTTAAACGTTCTTTGTTTACAGTCCCTCTCGGTTTTAGTGTTTCATTAAAATTCTAATTGTTCCTCGTGAAACGCTTGACATCGCTCTAAAAAATGCGTACAGTGCCCCTGCGGAAACACAAGGGGGGTTGTCATGCGACCAAAAAAATTAAGTTCAAATGTATTTTTGGAATTGCCGCCAGTTTTGGCGCATTACATTGAATCCAATCGAAATCATTGGATACAGGGGAATCCAAAACG
>CALLLL010000282.1 GCA_938082445.1 uncultured bacterium | reverse complement strand
GGTTGCGCTGGCCGATCCACTCAATCTGAGTGTGATGGATGATTTGTCGCAAATTATGGGGTGCCCGGTTGAAGGGGCAGTGAGTAACCCTGAAGATGTACAGGCCAGTATTAAGAATAACTATCAATATGAAGGTGAAGATATTCACCAAACCCTCGGCGATTTGTTAGAAATCGTAGGGGATAAAGAAATGACCCTCGAGGAACTTGGGCAACAGGAGATTGTCGGGGATATTGATAACCTCGCTGCCTTGGCTCAAGAACCTGAAGTTATCAAAATTGTAAACCTTGTACTGCTTGAAGCGGTAGACAAAAAAGCGTCTGACGTTCACTTTGAAACCTTTGAATTTGATTTCCGAGTACGCATACGTGTGGACGGTATTCTACAAGAAATCGTATCGCCTCCTAAGTCCTTAGCCTTGGCGCTCACCTCACGTATCAAAATTATGAGTGACATGGATATCGGTGAACGCCGTTTACCACAGGATAAGCGAATCGAATTGAAGATTGGTGATGCCGATATTGATATTCGTGTATCAACCCTGCCAACCCTATACGGCGAAAGCGTGGTAATGCGTCTGCTTGACCGTCAATCGGTTCAGTCCGAACTTGGCAAGTTGGGTATTCCCGATGATGTGCAAGATGGCATTCGCGAAATCATCGCGAAACCAAACGGATTGTTTTTGGTGACGGGCCCAACCGGTTCCGGTAAAACAACCACCTTGTATGCTTGCTTGAATGAACTAAATGAGTTGACCGAAAAAATCATTACTTGCGAAGACCCCGTCGAGTTACAAATTGAAAACTTGGTGCAGGTGCAAATTCGCGAAGAATATGATCTCACCTTTGCGAAGGCTCTCAGGTCAATCCTGCGTCAAGACCCCGACATCTGTATGGTGGGGGAGGTTCGTGACTTGGAAACAGCCAATATTTGTATTGAGGCTGCATTGACTGGACACTTTGTGCTTAGTAGTTTGCACACCAATAGTGCAGTAGAAACCGTTACGCGTTTATTGGATATGGATGTGCAGCCCTTTATGGTGACCTCCTCGTTGGAAGGGGTACTTGCTCAACGTCTGGTGCGTCGTTTATGTAAAGACTGTGCGCAGCCTTACCGTCCCGATGATGAAGAAATGGAAGAGCTCGGAGTGCCAGCCAGTTGGCAAAACGATCCAAACTTTAAATTAAAACGCCCCAAAGGTTGTGCCGCTTGTGATTTTAAAGGGTATAAAGGCCGAATGGGTGTTCATGAATTACTGTTAATTAACGATGATATTCGCGAGATGGTTTTGAACCGTACCATGACTCACATCATGCGAAAATATGCTCGGAAAAATTTGGGCATGAAAACCTTGCGTGAATCTGCACTGCTTTTGGCGGCCCAAGGCCTAACTTCAGCAGATGAAGTTATCTCGCATACTGAATACTTCAAGGAGTAAAAAACGATGCCAAAATTTGCATATCGGGCCACCAATAAAGAAGGTAAACCAGTCTTTGGTGTCGTGGAACAAGAAAGTCAAGCACTTGCTGTGCAAGACATTCGTTCCATGGGACTGTTCCCGACCAATCTGCGTGAAGCCAGCCGTCGCGATGAAAAGAAAGCCATGAAACTCAAATATGGCGACGGCATGGGCGATCTATATTTTGGTGGATTGAAATGGAAACAAGTTGTGGTGATGACACGTCAATTGGCTACGCTGATTGATGCCGGTCTTCCCTTATTGCGATGCCTGAGTATTTTGGTGAAGCAGCAAAAGCCTTCCAAGTTACGCGATGTGTTGCGTGAAATTACTCAAGACGTACAAAACGGCGGTACATTTTCGGAATCGCTTACAAAGCACCCCAAAGGCTTTGACCGCTTGTATGTAAATATGGTGCGTGCTGGTGAGGTTGGCGGTATGCTCGAAGTTGTTCTTAATCGTTTGGCTGAGTTTATGGAAAAACGAATGAAGTTGCAACGTCGCGTTAAATCCGCAATGGTGTATCCAATTTTCGTAATCTTGGCTGCTACCGGTATCGTGACGTTCTTGATGATTAAAGTAGTGCCGGTGTTTGCTGAAATCTTTGCGGAATTTGGTGCTGGACTTCCCGCTCCAACGCAGTTTTTGGTGGATGTATCAAACTTTATTAAAAATGATTGGTGGAAGATCCTCTTAATCATTAACTCCTTTATAATCTTCGTGAAATTGATCCGTAAAATTACGCTCGTGCAGCGCATTATGGACCGTGTGATATTGAAAGTGCCCAAGGTGGGTGACTTGGTAACGAAAGTAGCTGTGGCGCGATTTGCACGAACTCTGGGTACGTTACTGACTGCCGGTGTTCCTATTTTGCAATCGCTCAAGATTACGCGCGATACCATCGGTAACTCAGTGATTCAGGATGCGGTGAGTCACGTGCACGACCGAATTAAAGAAGGGGATACTATTGCGGCTCCGTTAGATGAAGCCAAAGTATTCCCTGCTATGGTGGTCAACATGGTAGACGTTGGTGAAGAGACGGGTAGTCTTGATGCCATGCTGAATAAAGTGGCCGATATTTATGACGATGAAGTGGACATGGCGGTAGAGGCCCTATTGTCATTGATGGAGCCCGCTATTATTCTAATTCTCGGTGGAGTCATCGGGTTTATTGTGGTGGCCTTGTATATGCCTATCTTTACATTGGGCGATGCCATGCAAGGCATGTAGGAAACAATATAGTGAATTAATCAGTGCATATGTGCTGAAAAATCATAGGGCCTCTTGATAAAGAGATAACCCAAAGGAGTTAGAATTATGAACAAGATTAAACAACAAGCCGGTTTTACCTTGGTTGAGTTATTGGTTGTGATTGCCATTATCGGTATTCTAGCCAGTATTGTTCTGCCGAACGTAACCCAGGCGATTTACAGCGGGCAAGTGGCCAAGGCCGTTTCTGAAGTCAAAAATATAGAAACCGCCTGTACCCAAGTATTGTCTGATACAGGGCGTAGCAACTTTCACGATTTGCTGGTAACCGATGCAGCTGGATTTGGTAAACAAGAAGTAGATGCCTTGCAGGCCGATTTAGATGCTGCGATTCTAGCTGCCGATGGCGGTTCCGGCGGTACTGAATTGGATGACATCGTAACGGCAGTTGAAGCCTTGGAAGATTTTTATAGCCAAATGTTTTATAACATTTTGCGACAAGGGAAAAACTCTGCGTGGGCTGCAAATCATCTGGATCCCACGCTGCGTCAGAAATTAGCCAATAGTTATATGGACCTTGGGGAAGATTCTTGGGGCCAACCCTATAAGTTTTGGGCAGGGCCTATGCGAAGAGGGCCTATGATGTTCCGTTCATTTAGAGCAAACCACGAAGCCGGTACGCCCGATTTTGATGATGCTGCGTTTGCTGAAGACGATGTATATCGCTATGACAACGATTCATATAATTATGAAAATGGTCAACTCCCAGGTGCGCCACGCGATGAATATAATGGCGGAAATGTTAACCCTGATTACAACATCAGCGATGGTACTGACGATGTGGAATGGTATGGATTTCCCGCACCCAAAAGTCTGCCTGTATATGTGTACTCCAAAGGAGGCAATCAGTTAGACGATGCCAACATCTTCATTCAGTTGGATCCCGATTTTAATGCTTATGACTACCCCTTATATGGCGGTGGTGATGATATTAATAACTGGGATACACAACAAGGTTGGACATTGGCTCCTCGTTCATAATTGGTTTTAGGAACTGTAACTATGGTGGATTTAAAACGACATAGCGGATTTACGCTCGTAGAGCTTCTGGTGGTAGTTGCCATTATTGTGCTTATCACAAGTGTCTCTGTGCCTATGATGGCTAGAAGCGGGATGTTCTCTGGCAACAAAACCAATGCAGCTGCCGTTGACTTGTATGCACAGTTACGCGGTGCGCAAACCTATGCCACCACACAAAATGTGGATACCGCCATTGTCTATGGTATTGCCTTGAATAACGGCAATTACATTTCAGATAGTGTGTATAATTTGGCCACCAATGGGCCGATAGCTGCAGTGGATACGGCAACGTTTGATGATCATGTAGAATTGGCCGATCCGTTGTATAGTGCGACCTATAATCCTGAAACAGCGGTGCTGAATTCGACCATGCTTGTACGACGTATTACGCTCGAAGAATTGCGTGAAGTCGATAACGATGTTGATAATGTGCCTTTAGCTCAATACATTATTAACGAATTTAATGCGACGCAACGTGAGTATAATCTCATCAGCATGACCTATGAAGAAACACAAGATGTGTTTGTGCCTGTTGAGAATTCATTCGGGCAATTTCAATCCCTCCCGAACGATGCCTGTCTCTTAACCAACCATTGGTCGATGCTAGAGCATGGGGTTGATGGTGAGCAACTACAAGAAAATGGCGGGTTTACAGGGGTTGATGTAATTCGTGTTGAGCGAGAGATTGATCCGGGCACAGGTCGTGATACCTTTGTGATTACGCGCATGCTGCCAGCAATCAATGATACGGATATTTCTGATGCTTCCACGCCGTTGGAATTGTATCGAGGGTTTCCTGAAGATTTAGATATCGTTTGGAAAAATCAATTTCCTGCGCATGTATTTAAAAGCAGTGGCGGTTTGTTGGCAACAACAACCAAGCAGCGCTTACAACTCTCGGTTGGCATGTCTCCTGATGCCGACTATACTGAACGCTTTCTGATCGATGATGCCACAGGCGATATCGAAATGGATGCGAACGATGATTTAATCGCACTGGACACCGGCATAGAAATTTATGTTGCAACTGGACGAGTAAAGGTGGCCGATGATGCCTTATAAACAACCCTCACATACTGCCCAGTCAGGATTTACCTTGCTTGAGGTATTGGTCGCTTTGGCAATTTTGTTAATTGGCTTAGTGTCTGTGTTGGCCATGTTTCCGCGCAGCTTAAGTATGGCCGATACGGCTCAAAAGAAAACCACGGCTGCACAAAATGCCAATAAAGTGTTGGGCGAGATTTCTCAGCAAGGCGCCGATGCCTTGTATTTCAATCAAATCGATCCAACGATTATGAATATTGATGCCTCTACAGCACCCGTGGGAGTGAATACAACCACACAACGTTATTTAGGCAGCGATACAGACAGTAAACTGCAACGCGTTACGATTACGGTGTCCTTTCCCAATGGTAGTACCGAATCCTACGCCACATATGTGGTGAACCCATAGGAAGGCCTGTATTTGTGTTAAAAAAAGCATTGCATAAACAATACTCATCCAAATCTCCACAAGCATCAAGCGGGTTTACCCTGATGGAATTGCTTGTAGGTATGACCATTTTTATCGTGATTATGGCCTCTGTGACACTCATGTTTAATGCCGTAGTACGTACCTCAAAAATAGGCTATCAAAATCAAATTGCCTATCAAGTTGTTCGCGGTGTGTTCGATACCATCGAACAAGATGTGACGCGAACATTCACGTCCCGAGAAACCGGGCACAAGAATACATTCTATGGCAGCCCATACGGCATGACCTTTATTGGCATGGTTGATTTAGAGGATACGGGTGATTTCAATATGGCCCGCATTACGTATGTAATTTATGCCAACTCCTTGGATTCCGATACCAATACATTATTTCGCCAAGGATATGCGTCGGTGGGTGATGACGCAACCGATCCCACACAACGACAAACCTATTCATTGTTGCGGTATATTGAACCCGGCGTGGATAACTTAGATTCATTTCCAATTAATTGGGAAGATGATATTGTTGACGATACTTTAGGGGTGTACAACCTGCGTACAAGTGAAATCGATCCAATTATTGCAGGTTTTGCAAATTGTGATGGAAGCACTCAGTGTACAGAAGCCTTAGAGCGCTCCATTAAATGTGAGTTGTGGTTGCGTATGCTTTCGGGTGATGATCGTGTCCCGCGTTTTTGGGGGAACGGATCTCCGGTGCGTGAAGTGGGCATTATTGCAGATAATTTAGACCCCGCAGATTATGTGCTGGCAGAAAATATTTTACACATCGAACGCTTGGCCGGATATTCCCCAGAAGATTATACGACCTATGATAAATGGGACGATACGGTATACCCCTTGGTCGACAATGGAGCTGTGGATATTGCTTTAATCGACTTAGATGAAGTGTTGTTCGATCCGGTAACGTTGCTGGATACGGATTATCAGCATTTTAGAAATTATCGAACAGCTATCGGTGCGGCTGTACAGCCACAAGATATGGTGCGCGATTATATGTTCTCCTATAAAGGAGCAGTCGAAAGTATTCAAGGCACTACTAAATTCGATTTAACAGGTGTGGATACAGGGATCAATGATTCCATTTTGACTTCACGCGATTTTGCATTTTGGAATGACCGCCGCAACTTAGAATTCACCGAAGGTGTAAGCATAGCAGCCGCTGCGGCTACAGGTGATCCATTATTCACCGAAGAAGTTATTTCGACCGAGTCCGATATCATGGACCCGGATTTACCCGAATCTATTCAATTGCAAATTACCCTGTTTTATCCGAGCCCCTATGCAGGCGCGCCGGATTTTGAAAAGACCTTTACACAGCAATTTGATATCCCTACGGCACTGCGTCGTGAGCAGGAATCATTGGATACAAAATTACAACGTGACATTGAATAAACTCAGTCATGGACCCAGTGTTCATAATTGATACTACTTTAGTTTTTTAAAATTCGTGGTACCAACGATTGGTACCATGCGCATTCCATAGAAGGATGGGAATAGGAGTCATACCCCAAGTGAATATGCAATCTTCCCATAGCACCATCAAAAAACGCGGTGCAGCATTACTTGTATCACTAGGTATTCTGGCAGTATTGCTGGTTATTTCAGTGACGTTTTTCCGCATGAGTATCATGGAAAGTCAAACAGCCAGTAATAACGCAAATGCTATTCAAGCTGATTTACTGGCCGACGGTGCAATCAATATTGCCATTGCGCAGTTGCTCGAAGACTTACAGTCTAATCCGTCAGTCACACACAACGATCAAGCCTGGCGCACGCGATTCAACGGCACTGCATTTGTGGGTAAGCCTTGGTGGTGGGGTAGTGGTACCGATGTGTTTTTCGGCGGTATCCCATTGATGGATATTGATGCGATAAATGATAAATTGCTTCTGAATAATGCTGGTGCCCAGACTATGGATCCCAGTGATTTGGATTACCGTCTGTATATCCCACGTATCGAGGATATTAACCAGTCTGCAGGGGCCACCAGTATTTATGATACTGAAATTCCTGGATTTGTGGATCCGGAAACGGGCGATTTTATTTTGGATCGATATTTAGATCTGGATGGCTTTAATAATTCAATCTTTCCGTTTGCTGTTGAAACGGGTCTTGGTATTTCTGCATTAAATGCAAGCGCATTTGGGTATACATCCACGCAAATTGATCCACACAATCCTACCCTTGGAACCATTACCTTTGAAAATGGAATTGACTATCTTGATCCATTGGGTAATCTTGAGGTGAGCGGTTGGTTAACTGAAGAGCAAATCCATTTTATTGCTGAAGTTGATGTTGATAAAGACAATCTGAATGACGCTATGTGGATTCCTATGGCGGCTGACCGTTTGTACCCCAATGATGGATTGGACAATGACCTTGATGGCTACATTGATGAATACGATTTAGATGGTGAGCCCGGTCTTTTCCTTTATGCCGAAAATTATATTCATGGTGTTGACGATCCAAATGATCGGGTTATTCGCTTAACGATGCCCTTGGATCGCATGTTCATGATGCGCAATGTGAACGACCCTGCTAATCGATGGATACCCGTTGATATCGCCGGGACAGTCGTTACCATTGCCGATTTAGCATTCCAGGCAAATCCAGCTACAGTATTGGATAACGGAGATCCAAAATATTCTTTCGATACTGCTGAGTATAATTACACGCTCAACTCAGAAGTGCCCAATGTGCTCATTAATGATAACGACGCTACTGATGGCGATGATCGCGACAACGATCACAATACCATCATTGATGATGGTGTGGATGGTAGTCACTATGTATTAACCCAAATCGTACGTGAAACCATCGGGACTGGCGATGATGATCCTACCGGGAATCAATTTTCCAATCACTATCGTTATGATTCGTTATTGGATCTCTTGGAAGCGGTTATTAATGATCCCAATTTTGAATTGCGTATTCTCGGGGAAACTACAAGTGATATCGTTGGGCGTGCAGCCATCTATATTACAGATGAATCCAGTAAAGTAAACATCACTGAAGCCGGTGCACTTACCTATATCCAAAATAAAACGGAAAATGCTGGTACCTTAGCTGCTCCTGACTTGCGAGATCTAAGCCCAACCCCACTGTTCACATCGACATTAACCGGGCAAAGTGCTAACCAATATGACATCAAAGTGCTCAATGGAATTGGGCATGCATTAGGCGAACGTATCGCACTTCGTCGGACAGGCGCAACAGAAGGTGGGTTTGCATTATCCAGTTTAGATTTAGAGTTAGCTACGTTATATCCTGTGGATACAACGTATGTAGATGTTACTTTCCCCTTTTCCACAGCAACCAGCCCACTTAGCCCAGATTTTGCTCAGACAGTAGGGTTTGCTGACATGGAGCAATTTGTCTATGACGTATCTTTCCCTGGATACGGGTTCATGGATGATAACGGCAGTGCTCTTTGGATGGCTACCAACGGCATTGATGATGACGGCGATGCTTTTTGGTATCAAACCGACGGCATTGATAATGATATGAATGGTGAAGCCGATGAGCCTGGTGAAGGAAAGCTTGTAGGGACCGATGAAGGATTGATTCCTTATGATTACACGGGTGATGGTATCCGTGAATATGCCACCTTGGAAGGCATCGATGAGCCCAGTGAATTCCAACACTTTCGTCCATATCGCAATGCCGCTGCAGAAGATGATTTAGGGCCTTCTTTTGATGGGAACTTAGACGGCGGAGTTGATGTGGCACCAATCGACAATGATGGAAATGACATTTTCAACGAAATTGGCGAATTTGCGGACAAGGTGTATTTGACCGCTGAGCAAATCGTTGCTGTAGATGGAATTGGCGAAGGAACGTACGACGATTTGAATGCAGTGTTGACGGTTCATTCGGCTGACAATAACTTGGCGCACAATTACACGACGACCGTGGATTCTGATCATACGGTGTCCGGTATTAAGCGCGACATCAATTTTGCAACGCCTGAAGAAATTGTACAAACACTTCTTCAAAACTTTGACTATATTGAATCGGCTCCAGAAGTTGTTGATGCAGCAAACAATGTGTACCTGCGAGATATCGTAGACAATACGTTTAATATGGATACTTTTGCTTTGGGTCTACGTCAAGAAGACACCACGGTGGAAGCGCCAACCAATATCCTCAACAGTGCACTTGTGGGTAACGAGCATGTACGTATCGAAGCCGATGCTGAATTGCGTGCGTATCAATTGGCTGTATCAGCCAAAGACTTTGCGGACGGCAACTCGTCACGTTCTACTTTGGTCTTAACCCTAAATGACGATTGGATTTTGAACGAAACCATAAGTTACACCCAGGCCGGTGTAGAAGCCATTCGCATCAATGAGTTGATGGTGCGTCCAACCCGTCGAATTGAAGCAGAAGCCACGACAAATACAGGCGATGTTAAGTTTCGCGCTGAGTACAATCCCAATATTTTTTCAACAGGCAATCCCACACCTGACTTTAATTTTTCCGTTGTCACAACGGCCATGCATTTAGAAAATTTAGGTAACCGTGCGTACTACATTGATCCAAGCGGTCCGGCTGCGGATGTGGAATTGAATGGTTTGGGGACCCCCGGTGATTTACTGGATCCTTTGCAAGATGTATGGTGGATTGAAAATACCGATACCGTAGCCAATCCGTTGCCCGTGGAACTCCTTGAAGTATTCAACAGCGGTGCAGCAATTAATGCAAGCAACACTTCAGAAGCCTTGATGGGTATTCGCAGTGCGTATGGAACCAATCAACCCTACATTGGATATGAATTTGATGTGGGTGGGGTGCCTGTAAGCGATGATATCCCCAACATGATTCAATTCCAGTTTTCGGCTTCTGAGCAATTGCCTGCGGGCCGATACTATTTAATGGTGAATACACAAACCGTTGATGCGACTACCGGTGATATTATTGAGACGGTTGATTCCGTCGATGACTTTAGCTATTTCGTGGGCACCGATGACTTCCTTACGCTCATGACCGATACCTTAATTGATGGTGACACAACGTTTGATATTAACGAATCACTTTCGCCCATTGCATTGGGTGAAGATGCATTCGGGAACTTGACCGGAACCGCATTCATGCAATCCGCCGATATGGCCAATGGGTTTACAGTAGAAGTACCTGCTGTGGGTACGTTGAATGTCGCGATATTCAGTAATATGCCGCAAGGCACCGAACTGGCCATCAACTATTTTGAATTCAGTCAAGAACCTGACCATGAGTGGGTTGAGCTGTACAACACCTCCGATCAGGAAGTAGACCTCTCTGGATGGAAATTGGTCGTTGAAGGTGACAACGGTACCGAAATGACCGTTCCAGACAATACGGTGATTTCTCCCAAAGGCTATTTGCTCTTGGGTACGAATAAATATGATTTGGTTCAACCCATTGCAGATATGTTAGCAGATATCACGGGTGTCGGTGGTGTTGAAGATATTCTAGAACTTCGCCGAGATTTTACTGCGATTGATGCTGCAGGTGATGGCAATGGAACAGTGGATATCATTACTGAGGCTTTGACATGGCCTGGGATACAAGTTGATTCAGCTACCTTGTTGATAATTGATACAAGTGGCGATAGCGAACTTACAATAGCAGAACTTGATGCCTTTTTAGGTGTTTATACTCAGTATTATGGTTCAATTTATGCCAACGGTATTGGCTTAGCGAGACAGACCGATGCCGGCGGGGACTTTAGTAATATCACTGTTCCCCCAATGATGACACGACTCCAAGATAGAGTCGCTGCCACGATCGATCTCTACGATGATTACCACAGTGTCTTTGAACGCGATACGGTAGATGATATTGGTACTGAGGATGACTTTTATATTGAAGACTTCGTAGATAACGAAGGGAACGGTTACCGAGATGCCGATCAAGTTTCCCGCTTAAATGCAGGGGGCGAAATACTTGGTGCATATACCGGGACCAAGAGTGTAGACAATGAAATTCAAAATACGGGAACACAAAGCCCATATGAGCCCGCAGGGCTGGATGCCGATCCTGCCGCACCATGGGATCGTATTGTTGAACTTGATATCCCTCGCCTAGAAAACTTAACTACCCTTGGTGAACTGGCTAAGTTTATTTTGGATGGCGGTATTTTCCCGAATCATCCCGAACGCGATGGATTTGACAACGATGGCGACAATGTAACGCTGACCTCTGACGGCATTAACAATAATGGTGACTTTGTAGATAACAACAGCAACGGCATATTCGATGCTGGTGATACATTAGGGTTAACCGATGAAGCCGATGAAGGAATTGACGAAGGCGGTACTATTTTGTACTCCGGCAATATTCTGTGGTTCCCCGATTTAGCTGCACCAGCCAATCAGCCTTATTCTCGATTAATTCCAGGTACCTTCCATCCATTCTATGTGCCTTACTTCTTAAGTACGGGTGAATTGGAATACCCTGTCGATCATGATTCTGCCGACCGTACTATTCAATCAGCCGATCCACCCAATTGGAAAGCATTTGTAGAAGAACGCCTCCTGCCTGGTGACAATGTAGTTGTGACCTTGTACGAAGGACGTCCGTCTGCCCTCAGTGTAGGATTGGATATCACCAAAGAATCCAATATTGCCGACCAAGTCACCTATTCTGAAATGGATGTGATTGATCGCGCCAAAGACGACATTCTGAATTTCCCTGCCAATGCGAACCAAGCTCTTCTAAACTCAGACTTGACCAGTATGTGGCCCGCCAATACCATGGGGATTGATTTCTATAAATCTCTTGAGCGTAAGCACCCACTGTATAATGGCGACAAGCACGGTGTGATTAACCGTCAACAAGCCACCGATGGTGCCTATGACGATTGGGCCGATAGCAGCCACTATTGGAAACGTGAAATCGAGTTGGAAGACACCGATGTACTCAACCTCGATGTAGCCAATTCCGCGATTGAGAATGTATATGCCTTGGCAGCGGGTAATGAAGCTGAGTATCGTCAACATGCATTATTTAATCACACTATATTTGGTTCACCGTTGCGCATGAACTTGCCGCAGCGCCTAATGGAAAATGCATCTGTAGCCTCGGCAGCAGATTTACAATCGACGTTTGTATTGGAAGGACAATTTGATCTCGCCTTGGATAACGACGGTGCAGGCAACTCGGTAGCGGATCTTCCCGATGCCCACGGCATAACCTTGGATCGTCAGCAAATTTTCCCACTAGCCACTGTGCGCAATAAAGCCATCGTGTCACCGGGCGACTTGCTCACCTTGCCTCACTTCGATCGGGTTCAGCATTACCGTACACCAGTAGCGGATAATTTCCTTGCGGATCTGAGTGCGGTTAATCAACGAATAATATTTGATGATGGCGCAACGGCCTTTGAAGCATTCTATGGGGACAATTCGGTACGTCAAGTACTACTAGGACAAACATTCGGCGATGAAAATTGGGACACGCTTGTAGACCCAGCCGATGTTGTGCCGCCATTCTTTGCCTTGGATTATCGTGAAGGCGACGATACCAACCTCAATGAACTTTCGCATGATATTCATATGTTGATTGCCAACACCGTTGCAAATCATGCCCTAAGCCTTTCTGTGGCCACAGCCGATGTGAAGCCTTTTGATAAAATAGCGCCATTTGATGGTTCAAATTTAGATATCACCCTCGTGTGGGATGCCACCAACGGTGGCGAAGCGCAAGATTGGGTGCCCATCCTTCAATATCCATTGGATAGTGATGACGGATTGGATAATAATGCCGATGCGGGTAATGTGACATTCAATTCAATTCCTGGCTACGGAACTATATATCAAGAAAAATACCTCTTGGACTTTTCAATCTATGGTGTAATTGTTCCCGATTCTTTGGATGTGAATCGCCTCCCATACATGCGTCGTGCTGGCATGTATGCATCCCGGAATAGCGACAATATTGCGAATTTCGACCGAGAAAACAATCCCAATGATGGTAAAGAAGCCATCTTTATATGGGATGGGGAAGACGGTATCGAAAATGGTGAATACGATGTATATATTGAAGTCGATGCGGACTTGCGTTCGCTGCTTGAGGCACACAACAACCCAATAACCGGAGGCATCTTAAACAATCCATTCGGTTTAGGCCTTGTTACAGAAGCCTTGGGTACTGATTTTGAAGAAATGCAAATGGATGTTGAAATCTTTACGGACAGAAATGGAGACGGTCGTGTATGGGCAGGGGCCACTGTGTATCCTGCTGATTCAGGTGATCTCAATTCCGGAGCTACCGTATCGACCATCAATGAATCTTTTGAATTGCTTAAAGATGTTGCACCGGATCGTAATGGGTTTATAAATTACGGATCCGTGCTCATCGAAAATAACTTCTTAGCCTTGTTTGTTCGCAATAGAGCCGACAGCTCTGTGCTAAACCGTATATCACGAGTTGTGTTAACTCCGCGTGCAAAAACACCGGGCCGGATGAACATCAATACCGTAGAGACGCAACTGGCCGATCTTCAAAACCGATTCTTCAACCCATTGATCGGGTTGCCTGGTGTTCAGTATGGCTACGAAGAATTCGATAATATTTATGGATTCGATCCAATCATAGATTTTGCTGTTACTGTTGATCCTGCATACAACCCTACAAATGTTAACTATAACGCAGGAGTCAATAGCTTCTTTAATAACTCGCTGGATCGCCCTAGTGCAGGTGAACAAAATCAAGAACACATTATTCATTACCGTGCAGAAAAGATTGTAGCCAACCGTCCTGAACATGCAGACGGTCGATACTATAACTTTACGACCGATCTCGTTGCGCAAGATACAGTGTCACCCACAGCCGGGGTAGAGCGTATGGTTTACCCAAGTATATTGAGTGACTTGGCACGCGATAATGGGCACGACGATGCGGGTGTTGTCGGTAATGAAGAAACACCGCGCTTCCTGGAATCCAGCGAACGATTCAGTCGCTTGGTCAATATGATCACAACACGTTCCGACGTGTTTAAAATACAAGTGTTGGTTGAGACGGGTTATGTAACGGATGCGAATGATGATGGTTTCTTAAACTATCGTGACAACGCAGAATTTACGACCACCTCAGAAGCCCGGGCAAGTGTCATTTACGAACGATAAACACCGGGCGAATTTTCGCCTGTGCAGTCATACAACATGTCATGCGCTATGCTTTAATAAAGCCCAAGTGCACAAGACATAGGAGTTGGTAGTTATGGTAGGAAAACAGACAGGGATCATACCCATCCTGCTGCTGTTCAGCGCGATGGTCATCGGCGGTTGTGGATGGATAACGGGAGGCAACGATGCTTCCAATGCACCTGGTGCTCCACAACCAGGCATTTCAGGGACCTTAGATCCATCCGATCCCGCTTCATTTTCAGCGGCTGCTGGTACGTATACCATAAATACTGTAACCCCAAACCAAGGTTTCTTGGGTGGCGGTGAGAATATATTCATTGGCGGAGTGTTTCCAGCCATCACAAATGCAATCAATATCTATAAAATCTATTTTGGAGCCAATATCGCCCCATACGTACCCTTGGTGCCTAGCTTTACAACATTCCAACTCAATGTTACTGCACCACCGGGAGATGCATTAGGACTTGTGGATGTATGGCTATACGACACGATTTCGGGAATGTACTGTGCAACGCTTGTTGATGGGTATGAATACATTCCGCAAATGGAACTGTTGTCTATTAATCCAGATAATGGCCCAGAGTGTAGCCAAACGCCTATCGAAGTCATCACCAGACTCCCCAGCGTGTTGGCAGATGTGACTGATGTAGCCATAGCTAAATCCATGTACGAAGTGACCATCGATGGATTTCAATGCATCTACGACATTAGTGCCCCTGAAGCCATTAGAGTAAATGGTGACAGTACCGTTTCATTGTTTATGTTGGCACCGGTTGGTGCATCGTTAGGACTTAAAGATGCTGAGCTTATTGATAAAGTAGGTGCTGAGCCCAATGCACTATTAACCGATGCCTTCGAATATACGGGCATTACCTTTAATTCGATTACCCCCAGTATTGGTGGCTTAGGATTCAATACGCCTGTAGAGGTTAATGTTACCCTTCCCGCCGGTATATCGCTCTTGGTTGATAACACCAATCTTGCGACTGCCACAGCCTTATACGATGTCACTATAGATGGGTTTAGCTGTACCTACGATGTTAGTCAGCCCAATTTAATTGAAACTTTGGCTGACAATACCACCACGCTATTTATGCTCACGCCTCCCGGCGCATCCATAGGCTTCAAAGATGTAGAATTTGTCGATATTGCTGGGTGTCATGATGTAACTGAAGTTGATGGATTTGAATATGTAAACGGTGGAAGCTTTGGGGCGTGGACAGAAAGCATTGTAAGTCCAAATCCTGTAGGTCCATTGAAAGTGGGTGAGTTGCAAGTTCGCATTGAAGTAACTGGTGCACTTGACCCTGCAGATTTCGATGTGTTTATTGTTCCTCAAGGCGGGAACCCTATCAATGCCACTCATCGTATTCCATTAATTTATGATGCAACACTGCTAAATCCAAATCCATTAATTGATGACCCAACACGAGTATGGATGGGTACCAACACCGTCAATATAGAAACGGAAATGTTTAGTAGTGTATCGGGTGGTGAATTGTATCCTGATGGTCACGCAGCTGTGTATATAGCGACCGTTGCAGATGGAATTGTCGGTATGGATTATAGTGCCCCGTATTCCGATGCGGGTCGAATCTCCGGCAATGCAATATTGGGTCGCCATTTTACTATCGACACGCTACCGCCATATATGTTGGTAGCGCCAGCAACAACTCAAACGGCTTCACCCACATTCGTGAACCCTCTCAATGTTACGTTTGATTATACGCCGAGTAACGCGGATGCAAGCCTAAACGCTCATCCCTATCCATTGCCTGCGGCTGGCTTTCCCAATGTCGTATTGGACTTCCCGTTTACCAACCAAGGAATTACCGATACGCCTGGAGCCGCTCCACAAGGTGCGCAGCGATTCTTTAATGTTGCTTCAATCAGCAACAATTCCACCCCTTTAACTGAAACGCTTAGCGTAGGGGTGCAAGTAGAATTTATCGATCTTGACATACATTCACGAACAGGAAACTTGTCTCCCGATGCTACTTATGATGATTACTTTAATGGTAACTCATACCGTGCGCCAGCAGGCTTCAGTAATGTTATTTCGCCCATCTTCTCACCCAATGTCGCAGGAGAAGAAAGTGAGTTGCTCGGCGGTGTATCGAGTCTCAATACCGATAATGCCCAACTATTTGCACGCTGGGAATTGCAAGGCGCTGCAACGCCGTTCCCCTCAATGAATGACGCTACAGTACAGTTTGGCCCTTTAATTGTTCCTACACCCATTACGACAGGCTTTGTCTATACCACTGTGGGCGATAATGCCAACGAAGACATGCGTGTCTCCTGGATATTGGATGGTATTGAACTGCCTGAAGATTATATGCGATTGGTTACTAAGTTCGCCGCAGCCGATAGAGCTGGAGTGTATTTCCCGCGCGGTGACAATTCTGAGCCGGTAAGAAAAGTGATGACACTACCCGATGACCAATTGGATCCATTACAGCTCTGGTGGTTACGTGAAGTTAGCACAATTATTACCCATGACGGTATTCCCGCAGATGGTGTAACGCAAAGCCCCGATTTCCAGTGGGAAATTGGTACTGCCCCTCGCCCGACCTTGGATGCAGGCGAAACAATTGCGCCACTGCATACTTACGCGCTATGGGAATCTCCCGCGAGTGAAAATTTAGAAGACTTCCGCAATGGGCCGTTTAGCCCAATGACTGGAACATACGATTGGTCCGATAATGGAGGATGGTTGTCCGGTAGTTTGCCTGCCAATGCTGCTTTCGCTCCGGCTGCTGCAAATCTCAATCCAAATCGTTGGTATCTTTTAACCGTCATGTCGATTGACGAAGCCGGCAATACAGAATTTTGGCCTGCCGAGCTGATTCATGATGGGACCAATATCACCGTTGATGGAAGCAATAACAAAGGTGGAAATAATTGGCGTCGATTCTACTTTGCCAAAGAACGTTCCCGAATCGATACCAAAGTGTCCTTTGATTTCTGGCACGATTTCGTTGCTACTCCTCCTGTTCCTCCAGGGCTTGATGTGATAGATAATAATGAGGCACAGTTTGGCAGTAACACCATAATCCCATTGCCTTCTCAGCAACTATTTTTCCCACCCAATGCATTGCCTGATGAAATAGTAAAAGGCGTGTTTGATGCACAGATCATTACGGATATTGTTGTCCCTGTCGGTGGTTCATCATACATCGAATGGAATCTTAGTGCCGCTGGAGTGCAAGATGCTAATTTCACACTCACAAATCCAGGAACGCTATTATTGCCCAATGCAGCCAGTGCAGTGAATCAGTACCTCGGCGATCCGGAACGTAGAAAACCCATCACCTATAATCTAACGGCCAAAGCGATTATAGAAGACAGTGGTGGAGCGATAATCGCTGAAGATGAAACGCCAGTAAATATACGATTCACGGTGGTGCCGGATGATGATATATCAGATTACCTGAAAAACCGGAAATCCGAGGATAAGCAATTTATCAAAGAATTTAACCGTCAATAATTTACTTGACGTATCGGTGCATAATGTGGTTAATTATAGGCATAAACAAGGACTTAAATCGTTTACTGTCTTAAAAATGTACACATTCGGACATCGATGCCCATGCACCTTATACATCCCATAAGGAATTTATTAAATATCCCTTATTTCAGGGTGTTTGGGATGCTGGTGGTGCTTTCGTTAGCGGGCGTAGGGTGTAATTCACCCGATGAGCCTACCGCCATTTTGCGCGTCACTTCTACACCCGAAGGCGCTGAAGTGCTAGTGGATGGTATATCTTATGGAGAATCTCCTGTCACCATTGAAGATTTAGCTCCAGGTGAGCACCATATTATTTTGCTTCTTGAAAACTATATGCGTTTCACAAAGCGTATTGATTTAAAGCAAGATGAAGCCAATCAGCTCGAATTTGCCCTTGTGCATGAAAACGGTACTTTCACCATTACTTCCGACCCCCCCGGATCCCAAGTTTTTCTTACGGCTAAAAATGTTGAAGAGGCCGAGCCGGTATTATTGGGCGAAACCCCTATGGAACAGGTCAAAATCAATACCGGTGAATACTTATTGGAAATTAGTAAAGAAAATTATATTGGGGATAGTCAAGAAATAGAAGTACTTCCACGTGACTATCAGATTCTTGAATATAAGTTAAAAGCGTTATCAGCTTCAATTCAAATCTTCAGTGTTCCCACAAATGCTCAAATTTGGATAAATGATGAACTACGGGCCGATGAAACTCCTGCTAAAATCCCCTTAATGCCAGGTGAGTACAACATAGGCGTATATCTTCCAGGGCATAATATGGAAGAAAAAGTTATGATCATTGAGCCCAACGGAAAATATAAATTTGAGGCATCCTTAAAAAAAGGCGATCGCCCATTGGGCATGGTGCTGGTGCCGGAAGGGGAGTTCATTATGGGAGACGATAATAAGTCTCCAGATGAGCGCCCCATGAAGAAAATCAATCTTCCTGCCTTTTATATTGATAAATACGAAGTGACCAATGCTCAATTTAAAGAGGTATTCCCCAAACACACCTTTGAAGATAATATGGAAAAACACCCAGTAAAGGGTATAACTTGGAACCAAGCTGCTGATTATGCCACAAAAGTAGGAAAACGCCTTCCTACCGAGGAAGAATGGGAAAAAGCAGCTCGAGGGTCAAATGGAAAAGAGTATCCATGGGGAGCCATATTTGACTCAGAACTAGCCGTCACTGAAGAATCAGGCAACTTAAGTCCAAAGGCAATAGGGACTTACAAAAAAGGAGTGTCTGAGTATGGATGCTTCGATATGTCTGGAAATGTATATGAATGGACCAGTTCTTGGTATAACCCCTACGAAGGCAATTCTACAGTGAATGTCGAGTATGGAAAAATTTACAGAGTATTGCGGGGCGGATCCTATTTGACCGACGCTTTTGAATCCCGCAGTGCCCGCCGCCATTATGCTCGGCCTGATTCCAATAAGGAAGATTTCGGTTTTCGCTGTGCAAAAGACCTAACTCGCTAGTGTTCAATAAGTAAACAGTTGTCAAATGGTCTAGAGTGTTGACATCTACCGAGAGTTGTACTACAATGAAGTTCAAGCATTTACGAAAATGCGATATTTTCGTGAAGTCGTACATTTAGCATATTGAGATGCGGTTCGTTAAATTAGTGGTTGATTTCCATTTGGTTATCAGTCAGAATGTTGAAAACGAATTTTTTAGAGGTCCATTATGGCGGGAAGTAAAGCGCGCAGTGTAAATAAACTTGTTCTGGATATTGGAACAAGCTCTGTCCGGTTATGTGAACTATCCAAGACTAAAGCCGGATACCAGTTAAATAAATATTACCAGCGCGGATTCGATATCGATCCTGCAATGGATGAAGAAGCCAAGCAAGATAGACGTGCTACAGTGCTCGGGGCTTTGCTTAAAGAAGCAAAAATTCGTACACGTAAAGCAGTCGTTGCTGTTCCAGGGCAATCTGTATTTACACGTAATCGATCCTTGCCACCTGTACCTGAATACAAAGTGCCACAAATAGTGCGCTATGAAATTCAACAACAGATCCCGTTCTCTCTTGACGAAATATCTTTGGACTATCAGGTGCTAAGTCGCACCGATGTCGGTGGCTACGATGTTATGATGGCCGCTATCAAAGTCGATGTTGTTGAAAAACAAATCGATGTTTTAACTAAGGTTAAACGCAGTGTAGAAATTGTTGATGTGTCACCCTTGGCAGCATACAACTGGCTATGCCATACCGGAGATTTTGGTAATGATGGCGCCTGTGTTGCAATGGTTGACTTAGGGGCAACCACTACAGACATCGTTATTCAAAAAGATAATCAATTTAAGTTTACTCGTAGTTTGCATGTTGGTGGTAATGATGTAACTGCAGCACTTGCATCCGCATTCAATATGTCTTTCCTAGAGGCCGAGCGTCTTAAATGCGAAAAGGCCTTTGCGCCTACCGGAAATGCCGAGCAAGATGGACGTGGCGGTGAAGTCACCGGACGTGTACTGTCCCGACTTGTCGGCGAAATAAATCGTTCTTTCGCATATTACCGTTCTCAACCCGGCGGTGGCCCAGTAACCCGTGTAGTAATAACGGGTGGTGGATCATGTTTACGCAACATAATCCCATACCTTCATCGTCAACTTAATATAGAAGTACGTATAGCACAACCCTTAGCAGGTGTAGCTGTATCGCCCAACGCCAATGAAGCCAGCCAATACCCCGAGCAAGCGTGTGTCGCTTTAGGGTTAGCTCTTCGTTGTGCACAGCAAGTCCCTGTTGCTGTTAACTTAATACCGCCACGAATTACTGAGATCGAGCGACGTAAAGACGAATTAAAATATTGGGTTGCCACTTTTATAGTCATTTTCGCCATCATGGCCTCTGCAATTCCAAAGACAAAAAACCAAAACGAACAAGTTAAAAAAGAAATTAAGCATTATCAAACCATTTTAGGGCAGTACGATCCACTACTCGAACGAAATCCCGGTTCACGTTCTCCCTATGAAAATGAAATGAATTTGATCAGAACGGAGCTTAATGGAATTAAAGCTGAGATCGATGCACTACAAATGATTTCTCAGCAACGCAATGTATGGCTTGATGAAATTGAGGCTGTATATAATGCGCGACCAAAAGGTATTGCCATCAGTTCATTCCAAACAGCCATTATTGGTGAAGCAGGCAATACCGGTATGGCAGGCCGTGAACTTACCGGTAGTGATCCGTTGCCTGCAGGTTCTACGGGCACTAAAAAACCCGGTGCGGGCACTAAGAAGCCTGGTGGGAATGACGATGCTCCAGGTCTCGGTGGTCTTTTGACTTTGGGCGGTGATTTTGGAGGCTTTGCCGGACTAGGCAACGCTAATTCAACCGGATCAGCAGCAATAACCAGTATTACTGGGGGCTTATACATATCACCCTTCCCGGGGATTATTGCGCGCGGTGGGTCCGGTGACGATCCTGCTAAACCAGTTCGAGCTACACGCTCAGTAGGAGATGACGATGACGATGATGATCGTCGTGGGGGTAGACGCTTAAGTTCTGCAGCGGCTAATCGCCCCAAAAGCTCATCGCTGCGAGTGGATACTTCGAAACCTGGCACATTGGTCTTCGCCGATAAATTTATAGCAGAACCCAATGCCATAGCATTATACGGTTATGCCAGCGATGTTAAAAAGGTGCAAGAATTTGTAGACCGTTTAAAAGAAGAAAAACATTTCATAGAAAATGGAGTCTATTTCCATATTAATTCACTCTCCAAAGTTAATGGATCCCAGCTTGACAATGCCCAGATCGGAGCACTTCACACACAAGAAGTAGCACAATCTGCGGCACGAAGAGGTGGTGGAGATGACGATGACGATGATGATAGAGGTGGAGGAGGTCTCAGAGCCCTGAGTAATAGCCGGACCGCTCAGTATGGTCAAGGGCAAGGCCGGAATGCAGGATTTCAAGTAGTCGAATTTCAAATTGAGTTGCAGTTATACGGCCAAACAATTGAATTTGAACTTGGCGATGTTAAAGAAGAATAACAGTAGTTATTCACGGAGTAATGGTTCATGAAGCGTAGCTATATATATATGGTCGTGTTTTTGCTGCTAGCATCAGGCGGTACGTATTTTTCATATGAAAAATACTTTAAGCCTATCCAGCAAGAACTCGTTGAAAATCAAGATAAAGCTGCAAGTATGCAAGCCAAGATTAAAAGCTTGGAAAATACATTTGGTAAAACTGAACCAGCCATTGTAATCGAAGCGTTGAACAAAGAAAAGCAACCTTGGTTAAGACGCTCCCGCGAATTTTTAGGATACTATGAATCCGAAGAAATAGAAAAAGCCACTATGCCGGATGATGTAATCCCCAGCTTTTGGTATGAAGAAAAATATCCAGAAATTGAAAATGGACTCTATCAATTTGCACGTGAACGTAATGTGCATTTGGCAGTTATAAATTTTGGGATTAACCCTCCCCAATATTATCGTGGTGGTAACCCTACTCGCAAAGAAGTTTTGGCGGAAGTAGATAAATTTAACCAAGGGATAGCCCTAACTAAATATATCCTTGATGCCAAACCCAAATTTTTAGAGGGCGTATCTATTTGGCCCGAGCGGGTTGTGCGAGATAGTAAAAGTGGTGAAATTGTAATGCAAACCACCGGGTATAAAATGACCATTGCTAACGAAGACTTAATTCGTTTTCTTGAACGGTTAAATAACGAAGATAAATATGTCAATGTGAATGGCATAAAGATAATCAATCGTCAATTGAGAAATAAGAATAATCCGTATGAAGTGCAACTATTAATTTCAACAGCACGGATTCGTACCGCGGAAGAAAAAGAAGACGAAAGTTAATCGTAGCGTTTTCAAACAACCACAACAAAAGTTATGGGACATAGACTAAATTATTATGAATTTTCTTCGTAAAATAGGAAAATGGTGTTGGGACAAGAAAGAGCGCATGATCTTGGTCTTAATGCTGGCATTTTTAGGCTACCGTATTTATACTGTAATTAACATTGCCGAATCCGACACCTCTATGACATTTAGGAGTCCATCGACGAACCCAGACAATGTGCAAGGTTATGGTGAGCCGCCACGTATGCTCAAGAGCACGGATACTGCTGATATTGCTCCTTTAGTAAGACGCTCGCCCTTTATATATGAATCTCCGGGAAAATCATCCGGCGGAAACGAAACATTAAACGATGAAGATTCCCGATTGCAGGTCATTCGGATTTTGGAACGGTCAGACGGTAACCACAAAGCACAGATTTCGACAGGCGGTAAGAAGACCTTGCTATCGGAGGGCGACCAATTTGAGAGCTATCAATTGGTATCGATTAATATAGAAGATCAGTCCTGCATCATATATTCAGAGAACAGTGCTAAAGAAATAGTCGTCAAGGTTAAATAGATACATAATAAAGTATTTGATAAAAATAGGCGTTTTTTATTAAACTGTATAGGTTTACACAATTTTGGAGTATAGTTTTATGCGATCGCAATCACGCAATACGAGAAAAATACACACTTTCAATGTGCGCTTAGCAGCGGTCCATAAACATTCGATAGATAAAACAACAATGTCAACACCTACATTGACAGGAGGATATTTTCAGATGTTCAATAGGCTTTCAGGGCTTTTAAAACAAACCATGTACGCATCCGCACTCACGGCTGCATTGGTGTTGACTCCAATCCCGACCACCTTCGCGCAAAATGATCAAGCCGAAACCAGCATCACCAAGGCCGAAGAAAATTTTCGTTCTGGTGTAGAGCTGTTTAAGGATGGGAACTATCGTGAAGCGCTGAGTCATTTTAATAATGCTGCTGCCTTAGATGCTGATAACCCCAATATTGAAGCGTACATTAAGCTTACAGAAGAAAAACTAGCCATTGAAGAAGCTGAAGGCGCATTGGCCGATGATGAAGGCTATGAAATCATTGATGAGATCTTACCAGAGAGTGACCTTGATGAATACATCAATGCCAACGAATTTAAAATTCGTCGTGCACGTCAACTCAATGAGTTAGGCGAACAATATCTTGAAATAAGTAATCACAAAAAAGCCCTTGAAAACTTTTCTCAAGTACTTGAATTTGCCCCCGATAATAATCGCGCCAAAAAAGGTTACTACAAAGCGGTAATGGGCTATAACCAAGATTTGATTAACGATTACAATGAAAAAATCAAAATTCAACACCGTGATGTAGTACGCGATATTGAAGAAATGAAGTTACTTCCAGAAGGTGCAGACGGTTCAGGTATCAAGCCGTATAAAATTGTCGTGCCGGTCGTAGAAGAAGAGACTGAGGCAGTGATTGAACGTATGGATATTGAAGATATCCTGGACAGCCCAGTAAACTTGGTTTTCGAAGATATTCACATCAAAGACTTACTCGAAGTGTTAACGGAAGAGTATGAAGTCAATATCATGTTAGATGATCGGGTGATTAAGCCGCCTGAAGAAGAAGTGGATCCAAATGAACAATTTTTCGGCCCTCCTGTTGCACAAACACCACAACGCTCACGTAATCGAAGCCGTGATGATGATGATGATGATGGAGGTATTCGAGGACTCAGCAATCAAGGTGGCCCCAATAGCCAGGAAGACGAAATTGTAAACGATGACTACTTCGTTACAGACGGTATGGTTCGATATGTAAACCTTAAAGATGTAAGCTTACGCGAAGCACTTCAAGTATTGCTTAAGCCTTTAAATCTTACCTACTCCATTCAGCGTAGTTTCATATGGATTACCACACATGAAAAAATCCGTATTGAATCCTTCGAGCCGTTGGAAACTCGTTACTACGAAGTAAAGAACGCTGGTGCTGAAACCCTATTCAAAATGGTTCTTGGAGGGGATGGCAACAACAATGATGGCGGCGGTGGCGGCGGCGGTGGTGACACCGGCGGCGTTGGACAAACTGAAGGTGGAACGGATAGTGGCAACACTTCTGGCGGTAGTTTGTTTGGTAATATCGTTGACCTATTCTACGGAAATTTCCCGGATTCAGAGGTAGGGGAATATCCAAACTCTGCATTGTCCGGTTATAGCGGCTATGGCGGCGGCGGCGGTGGCGGTGGCTATGGCGGCGGCGGTGGTCGCGGCGGAAACGCAGGCGGCGGTCGTGGCGGTAGCGGTGGCCGAGGCGGAAGTACTGGCGGTCGTGGCGGTAACCAAGGTGGTCGTGGCGGAAACGTTGGCGGTCGAGGCGGTAACAGTCGTGGCGGTAGTCAAGGTGGCCGAGGCGGTCGTGGCGGAAACCAAGGCGGTCGTGGCGGTAACCAAGGTGGTCGTGGCGGTAGTCAAGGCGGTTATGGCGGTAGTCAAGGCGGCTATGGTTATGAAACCGGTCCTGGTTTAGGATTGTCCACAGGTCAAGCGGGTGAACCACGTATGATGAACATTCTGCGTAGTCTTGTTCCCGGTGTTGCTGAACCCGTAACACAAAAAGAACTTTCTTATATGTACTACAATCTGATTAATAATCAATTGATTGTTCACAATACACCTAAGAATCATGAAATTATCGTAGCCAACTTAAAAGAATTGGATAAAACACCACAACAGGTTGCCATTGAAGCTAAATTCCTGACCATTGGTGTGAATGATAGCGAGAAAAAAGGATTCAACTGGAATGTGAATACTTCCGATATCAATGATCGCCCAATTCCGCAAAGTATCCAAGGCCAACAGCCATTTGGTCCAATATCCAATACCGTAATTCCAGGAAGCTTTGTTCCTCCTGGAGGTTCAGCTGACTTGGATGGTGATGGAACGCCTGAAGTTTGGGGACCGGAAGAAAATCCTGATGGTTCACGTAACGGTTCTGCCTTCTCATTAGGTGAATCAGCAGCGTCGACTATCTTGGGCGGTGAGTTAGGAAACTTTAGTGGTGTAATGAAATTCTTTAACACCATGGATGGAGATTCCTTACAAGTAGCCTTCGAATTCTTGGATTCATTAGAAGAAAGTGAATTGTTGAGTGCGCCTCGTGTAACCACGATGAACCAAAAGCCTGCAATGTTGGCTGACTTCACCACTCAATACTTCCTGACTGATGTGACACAGGATCTGGATACGGGTACAACCAATGGATTGAACTCCACTGGTACTGTGGTAACAACCAACCAAACAGTTGATGCCTTTAGTGACGGTATTGCATTCTCTGTTACGCCACAAATCTCTGGTAACCAAGTACGTCTTTGGATGAACCCAACGGTTACCAAAATTGTGGGTGAAAAAGAATTTGATGTACCTGGCTTGGCTCGGGATAGTACACCAGCGGATGACATCAGCCTTACCTTCCCAATTTACACCACGAAATCTGTATGGACAAACGTGATTGTAATCGATGGTGATACCATCGTGCTGGGTGGATTAATTGAAGATACAACCTTCCGTAACGAAGAGCGTATCCCATATGTATCCGACATCCCGGTTATTGGATACTTCTTCCGAGGTAAATCCAAAACAGTGCGTCAGAAAAGCTTGTTGATTTTTGTAACACCTACGATTATCGACCGCAGCGGTGCACGTTACTTCGAGTCTGACTTACTCTAAGAGTTCATCATTATGATGATTCAAGGCTGCTTCCTCTATTCAGGAAGCAGCCTTTTTTTTGCCACACTACTGATTGCACATTTATGAAGCATTTTTTTTACAACATACTTCTCATATTCGTGTCCCCAATCGTTATGGTGTATCTTGTCGTACGCCCACAATACCGAGCGATGATACGACGCTTTTCTCCTGATCTCTCCAACGTGAATCGGGCGCCCATTTGGGTGCAAGCAGCAAGTGTCGGAGAAGTGTTAACAGCTAAGCCCATTCTTCAGGCTCTAGAACAAGCCTATCCCGATGTGCCCATTCTACTCACCACTGGGACCGTGACAGGGATGGAGGAGGCCAAAAAATGGGAAGATACATTTCAAGTGGCTTGGTTTCCATTTGATCACCCGTTCAGCGTAAGTCAATTTTTCAATCGAATACAACCACGATGTCTAATACTTATTGAAACTGAGCTGTGGCCCAATGTGCTTCATAAGGCACATCAACATCAAGTGCCTGTACTGATCATAAACGGGCGATTGAGCGAAAAAAACTTTGGGAAATATGAAAAGCGCAAAGGTTTTTTTAAGCGCTATTTAGCCCCTATTCAACTTGCAGCTATGCAGACTCAGTTAGATGCCGATCGTATACTTCAGCTAGGGGTTAAAAAGGAATCAATTGAATTAACCGGTAATGTCAAATTTGATGGAGCAGACTTATCCGCTGACGAATCCAAGGCTCACCAACTTCGAGAAGAATTGGGTATTCAACCGGATACACCATTGTTAGTGGTCGGAAGTACTCGGCCGGGTGAAGAAGCCCTTATAGAAAGCGTTTGGAGGCGATTTAAGCAAGAAAACCCGGATTGTTGCCTAATTGTGGCTCCGCGCCATATAAAACGCTTAAATGAGGCTACAGAACCATTTGGGGGCTATAAAAAGCACTATAGATCACAAATGGCACAATCGGAACATATAATCGGGCCTGAAGACATACTTTTTCTCGATACGCTGGGTGAACTTAAGCTTTTATATAGTTTGGCAACTGTAGCCGTGATGGGGGGGAGCTTCAATGAATCGGTCCAAGGACATAATCCCATAGAACCCGCTGCACTGGGAATACCGACTGTGTTCGGACCGCATATGAAAAACTTTCTTCAACCCGCATCAATATTAACCGAATGCGGGGGGGCTCGCCAAGTTAATGATTCTGAAGAATTACTGGTTGTGCTTCTTGAATTATTCAACAATGCCGAATTACGGCAATCAATGGGTAAAAAAGGGCAACAAGCTGTTCGTGACAATCAAGGGGCGGTAAGTCATACGGTTGACCTGATTGAAAGGGTTTTGTAGTGAATTATCTTTCCAGTTGCCCCAAGATTTCTTCAAGTTCTTTAGTATGTGGTTTAGGGAAATCATCAGTAGTCAATTCAGAGAGTCTAGATATAAAAAGTTGCCACTCGTAGTCATACTTTTCGAATAAGGTATCAAAAGCATTTGTCTCTGCGTGGTAAGTTTTAAATCCTGCCAGAAAAGCATTATTGGGTAATTCCTTTAAGTGTAGTTTTTGCTGTAAGGATTCCATCAATGCATTCTTTCTCTCATACTTTTCCTGATCGCCAATCGATGAAGCATATATTTCACTGAGTTGCTGATACGCTTCATGGCATGTCTCGCGATATGACGCTACATACTTTTCTAGTTCCATAAACGTACGATAACTCTCTGAGTCCATACCAAGAGTCTGTTGTTGGTAGTCGATAGCCAATTGGGTGCCGATAAATTGCGCTACACTTTCATTGAAATACGATTGATTAGAAAGATAGATTGTCGCGTGTGCAGACTCATGAAAAAGAGTGTCGGCCAATTGCCCAATTCGATCAGGGCCCGATTCCAACATCGTTGATACCACCGGGTCCTTGAAATGTCCTAAAGTGGAATAGGCAGAAGCGCCACTGACTTTCACATCATATCCCTTTCTTCGTAAGGTATATGCATGGCGCTGTGCGGATTTCTCATGAAACCAGCCTAGGTAAGTAAAACTACCGGCGATTGGGAAAGACCAAGTTTTAGGTTCGAGGCTTAAAGGAGGGCAAGCTGTCACGACCCATGAAACCGCAGCTCCCTCAATTTGAACAAATTCGGTGTAATTTTCGGTAGCGTTTAGGCCATGAGTCTCAGCATACTTTTTCATCTCGGGGATATACTGGAGAAGTTCTCTATGGTTCAATGGGATATCTGAATCAGTAAGGGCTTCCTCCAGAGGGATGCCACTGTGTTGCATGTGCCATTGGCCCTTCGCCGCTTGGCTAACGAAACGCACAGTTGTGCACCCAGACAAGAAGCTTAACGTGCTTAAGAGGGACAATGTAAATACAACAATTCTCATAGGCTTAGTATAGTATGCGGCCTCAAGTCGAACAAATAAAAAACTTCCATGCGCTCAAAGCGCATGGTAGTTGAAGAGCTGCTGTTTTTGATGGACTTATTTTGCGCTACAACAGGCATCCAACTCTTTGATTTTGATGTCTTTCCAAGCAACTTGGAATGGGCCTTTGCCTTTGCCAATGCTGTGTACTTGCAACCCGATGAAACCTTTAGGATGAGATGCGTAACGTGCCTCATGAGTCAAGTTTGAAATGGCTTCGCCATTGATCCAAGTTTGGATGTTGGCCCCTTTAGCTACTATACGGTATTTATTCCATTGCCCATCTTTGAATGCTTTATGCTTTTTCAAAAAAGACTCAGAAGTCATCCAGCCACCACATGCTTCACCATAAATGTAACCCGCTTCAGCACCTTCTGCACCGCTGGCTTCAATTTCTACCTGAGGGCCGTTAACACGCCCATACTTTTCTCCATTTTGAGGTGCTTTTGTTTGTGAACGAATTTGAACACCAGAATTTAGCTCATCGTCTACTTTGACTTTAAATGTCAGTTCAAAATCACCGTACTCTTTATCGGAGCACAAAAATGAATTGGGGCTACCTTCAGTTGTTGTTCCTTGAATCGTACCGTTAACAACTTCATAGGTGGCAGTACCGTTTTTTTGAGTCCAGCCATCAAGAGTTTTACCATCAAATATGGATACTTGCTTATTGCAATCTGCTTGAGCCATCCAAGAAGAGCCCATCAGAACCGCAGCGGCTATTGCCACAATGCGTAATTTAAACATTTCATTCTCCTTACAAAATCTCCTCCATAGAAGAAGAGAAATTCGTTTTGTCCAGTGTTAGTATGAAATGGTATTCTAGCGTTTGGATTTTGGGAGGGTCAAGCACAATCCCTTTTTTATTCAATTCGAGTAAACTATCCAAAGAATTTGAACTAAAATAAGGCTTTTATGAATAAATACAGTGTACACTATATTTAATCTGATGTTGCCAGATGTTAATCACTGAGTTTTACCTAGGGAAACTACTGATATGAAACGATTTATAGCAGTTAAGCGAATTGGGTTTTCTATTTTAGCCACAATTGTTATGGGAGCTGGATTAAGTGCTCAGGCCGAAATTTCACCGGGACAAAAAATTTTAAAGCGAACAGCCGAACATGCAGCGTCTATACCAGCAATGAGTATTAAATCAGAATTAGTATTAAAAATTGATTCTGGTGGTCAGACCAACAACAT
>CALLLL010000281.1 GCA_938082445.1 uncultured bacterium | reverse complement strand
TTCCAAAAGTAATCCATGCGGTGGTTGGACTTGAATCGAATGTGTATTTCGACAATGTTGTACTAGTCCTTAATGCAAACAACTATGCATTCGATGTAACCTGCAAGCGTGGACTTCAACAAGCGAAACGGTGGACCTATACCCCTCAGTCAGGCGAAGAAGGCAGTTATGCATTTACCTTAGAAGTGCGTAATGAACACAACACAGTCATTGCAAAGGCTACCAGCACTGTGACTGTACACAAAACGTCACCAGAAGGTCCTCGCTCCATGCTGGTCATAGGGGATAGCTTAACTCATGCCGGAGTCTATACTCAGCACTTAATGGACCTAGGAAACATGGACACCCATCCCATCATTAGCCTTGTCGGCTCCTATGGTACAGCGCCGAACCTGCACGAAGGGTATGGCGGATGGACCGCAAAACGGTTTGCGACCCATTACACAGGAAAAGCTCGAGAAGGATATTATAAAGAACGCGGGAGTCCATTTCTGTATGAAGACGCTCAAGGCAATCGCGCGCTGGATGTAAAACGCTACTTTGATGAGATCAATGATGGAAACATTCCGGATTTTATCACGATTTTTCTCGGTTGTAATGACACTTTTTCGGCCACCGATGACACAATTGAAGCCCGCATCAGTGATATGTTCAATCACATGGACATATTGATCGATGCCATACGCCAAGCGGCCCCTAAAGCACAAATCGGTCTCATCGCTGCTGTTTCCGCAGCGGCTTCACAAGATGCCTTTGGGCATGATTACAAAAATAACCAGACCCGATGGCAGTACAAACGCAATCAGCATCATGTGGTATTAGCCATGCAAGAAAAATATGGTCATCGAGCTGAAGAAGGTATAACATTGATACCCGCATACATAAACATCGACACTGAACACAATTTCCCCACTCACAGTGGACCAGTGAACTCTCGAAATGACCAAAAAGTTACCAGACAATCCAATAGTGTACATCCCAACGCCAATGGCTATAGGCAAATTGGTGATAGTGTATTTTGTTGGCTTATGTCACACTAAACGATCAGATTATCTGATACCATTTTTTAAAAACTTTTGATACACTAGCTCTACCATTGAACATGAATGAGGGAAACACCATGTCAGATTCTCAGGACAAACCATTTTCCATGCTAAATGCACTTTGGTTTAAGCCCGATGGTGGGGCAGAGAAATACCAAGAGTATCTAGCAGCAGCACATCCCTTTATGCTTCGATACGGCGGTTCGTCAGATCGTGGCTAGTTCCCCATAGAAAGCCTCATTGGCGAGTTCGATGCCGACATGGTGTTCTTTGTGGATGGCCCAGCCAAGAAGCTTTTCAACAATTCCTCAATGACCCTGGCTATAAAGCTATCGGGCATTTACGGGAAGAAGCTATACGCGGCTCCTTACTTATCCGATGCAAAAAAGCTTTCGTAAAGTCCTAAACACTAAAGCTTGCTTAACATGTCCGCAACTTTTTTCTCAAAGAGTGCCTGCCACTCTGGTGCAAGAATAGTGTCACTATCTTCCTGCGCATGACCTGTATTGCGTAATTGTTCAGCTGTTGGTGCATAATAAATATACCCATTGGTATAGCCAGCCACAAATGTTTGCTCATGTGGAGATGCCGCTTTGATATTTAACCCTATCTGCACTGTTAATTCCCCAGGGAAAGTTACCATCACAAAATCACCAATACGCAATCCCAGCACCTCAACATCGACAGTATCGCTATTGGCTTCTACATATTGCTTTTGGTGCATACGCAACAAGCGCAAATTGGATTGCACTCGCGTCAACTCTTCCATGGTGTGAATATTTTTCAGATAGCGCTCAACATGATTTCGATTGTTAGTGTCATGTGTTTTTAGCTCTTCATTTTCTTGCATTTCCTCATGCAAATAGCGATGGGCATAATGCGAAGGATAGTCCTCAAATAAATTATATTTAACCATCATGGTGTAAAAGGTTTTGAAATTGATGGTTGAACCTTGCAGTGAGTTTACTAATTTTTCACGCAGAGCTTCAGCATCTTTTATCCGCTGCTCGAAATTCGCACGAGGCAATTCCAAGGTTTCACGAATCACTTTGAATCGCTCATCGTTTTTGGTTTCAATTGCACGAACAGCCTTCATGGTGCTCAGCCCTAATAAATTCCCCAAAGGTTCTGCATCGTGAGGGTGTTCGACATCTTTATAGAAAGCTGGATTAATATCGCCTCCACATCCCTGTACAAATAAAGCCATTCCATCTTCACCTAAGCTGTCCTCAATCACTTTTGAAGCAAAACCGATCATATCTGCCGTATTTCCACCACTGGGAACTCCCTGGATCGGATGACAAGCAAAATTGTAGACCACTGCCAAGGGATCACCATTGATTTTATCCAAACGCAACACTCCAATTTCTGGATCCACTGGCCCTACTTTTACAAATTCCTCATCCGGAGGAAGTGAATAAGCGCGACGACTATCAATCTGCTTACCATTTTTAAGTAAAAATCGACGATTTTCCATCACTCGATCTTCATGTCCTGAGCCTACACCAATCTTAACGGGATGCAAATTTTTCATAGCTTCATGTACGGCTTGCACTGTTCGTGCAGCCACATCATTCACTACAACACTGTGGCAATGGCTAGCATTCACCATCACGTGCTCGGGCAATATCCCTAACTGTGTTTTTAATTGCGCACGCACACTGGGCATATAGTCATTTTTAATACGTCCTATTTCGCCAATAGCCACCACATCCACCGAAATCATCGTGAATGTAAAAGAATCGTTTTTGAGAACTAATGCCTTAACATATGAAGGGTCATTCACCGGGCCGGCATCATAATTGGTGATATCCACTTTGGCAACTCCAGCCAATAAAGGAGATCCATGGGCATTCACCGTTAAAAAAAGTACTGCCAAAATACCTAAAATATGCTTTCTCATGATTATTTAACCTTTTAGTTGATATGAAACCAGTTTACGCACGTTTCAAAGTCTTTTACAACTATAAGAAAAAATAGGAAATTGAACCTATTGGCATGCTATATTTATTCGACTGGAGATTAATTGTACATGCTGCGCTTTACCTCCCATATTCGTGCGACTTTTGCTTTGGGCCTGATCTATGCTCTAGGAGCATTCCCCTGTGCCGCCGATTCATCATCCTTTACCGATGAAGAGCTCGCTTGGTGGGCATTGCAGCCATTACAGAATGTAGCACTTCCCACAAATCCAAATGATACATGGTCGAAAAGTCCAATAGATCATTTTGTCCATCGCAAACTGACTGAAAACAATTTAGAGCCTGCGCCTCAAGCCAATAAGCGTGTACTGATTCGACGACTATACCTTGATCTCATTGGCCTACCCCCTACACCCAAAGAAGTGGATGCTTACTTAAGCGACACCAGCGCTGAGGCTTGGTCTACTATAGTGAACCAACTATTAGATGACCCACGTTACGGCGAGCACTGGGCAAGGTTTTGGTTAGATTTAGTACGTTACGCCGAGTCCGATGGCTGGAACAAAGACACGTATAGGCCAAACATTCACCGTTACCGTGACTATGTCGTTAATTCATTCAATTCCGACAAACCTTATCCGCAGTTTGTTCTAGAACAACTGGCGGGCGATGAAATAGGCGCAGATGATCCCGAAGACATCGTTGCTACAGGCTTCTTACGCCTTGGAGTCTATGAGTACAATCAACGAAACGCCCGCAAACAGTGGGACGATATTATGAATGAAATGACCGATGTTACAGGCACGGTATTTCTAGGGCTCAGTATGTCGTGCAGTCGTTGCCATGATCATAAATTCGATCCCATTCTACAAAAGGACTATTTCAGTTTACGCGCATTTTTAGAACCCATCATTTGGCGTGACGATATTCCCGTAGCCACGGCATTGGAACGAGCTGGGTGGGAAGCCCAACAACGGGCTTGGAAAGGCATTTCCGGCAATATCCAAAAAAGTATTGACGAATTGCGCAAGCCATATATAGATAAAAAATGGTACGACACTGCGGATAAGTTTCCATTGGATATTCAGGATGCCTACAACAAGCCTGAATCCGAACGTACTTCATGGGATCAGCAGATGGCTTACCTCATTGGACGGCAGTTTTATGAAGAAGGGGTTCCGGCCCTAAAAGCAATGAGTAAACCACATAAAGCGCAAGATGCGCTCTTGCAAGAGCTATTGGCCGAGTACAACACGGTAAAACCAGCCCCCCTGCCAGCGGCTATGAGTGTCAAAGATTACCCAGGTACGCCCTCCCCCACCATCATCCCAGGCGACGAAAGCAATACCCCAATTGCCCCTGGATTCTTGACCATCATGTCTACGGATAAACCAACAATCACCCCTATCGCCGAATCCACAGGACGCCGAACAGTTTTGGCTCAATGGATCGGTCGCGCGGATAATCCCCTCACTACACGGGTCATTGTTAATCGCATTTGGCAACAGCATTTCACTCAGGGTTTAGTCCTTTCATCAAACGACTTCGGCAATTTAGGCGAACCACCCTCCCACCCTGAATTATTGGATTGGCTCACTCAATCCTTTATAGACAACAACTGGAGCTTCAAACACCTCCATCGACTTATCCTCAATTCAGCCACTTGGCAGCAATCATCAGAACATCCACTAGCCGCAACTCATCAAGCCAAAGACCCTGGCGAAGTACTTTTATGGAGACATAAAGTACACCGCATGAAAGCCGAACAACTCTATGACGCCATGTTACATGCCAGCGGCGAGCTTAACACAAAGAAAAACGGGACGGGCTCGCGCGCGCTATACCAACGAGTAATTCGCAATACACCCAATCAATACTTACATGCCTTCGATATGGCGAACGGCTTAACCAGCATGTCCGAGCGCAACTCAACCACAACACCCACCCAGGCGTTGCTATTGTTAAATGGCGAATTTGCTTTGGCCCGTGCGAAGAAACTAGCCGAGCGTGTAGAAAAAAGTTCATTAGAGACTATTAAAGATAAATTAAACTATGCATTCCAACTTACCTGGGGGCGTAACGCTACTGAATCTGAAATGACGCGTGCTTTATCCTTCACAAGAATTGCTGGCGAAGAAGATGCGCTTACACTGGATCAAACACAGCTGGTCGACTTTTGCCATGTACTCCTCAACGCCAATGAATTTGCATATATAGATTGATATTAACCCACTGAAAGCCTACACTGAATTATGATTACAAACCGGTATTTACCCCTATGAATGAGCATATGACCATAGCAAATTCACGGCGCGAATTTTTGAAGCAATGCGGTGCAGGCTTCGGTGCTCTCGCATTGCATTCTTTGCTCAGCCAAGACGATGCATATGCTGCCACTCCTTCTTTAGGCCATCATGTTGCTCAAGCCAAGAGTGTAATTTTCTTGTTTATGGAGGGCGGTCCCAGCCAGATGGATCTTCTGGATCCCAAACCCATGCTGAATAAATATGCCGGGCAACCATTGCCCCCTAGCTTCAAGGAACCCATCACCGCGATGGGAGAAAAAGGCTCCCCCCTACTGGTGGCCCCTCGCACATGGAAGCAACACGGTGAAAGTGGACTCTGGGCTTCCGAGTGGATCCCCAATATTGGTGAATGCATGGACGATATTTGTGTCATCCGTTCGTGTTGGACCGATGCCATCAATCATGCGGGCGGCGTGTGCCAGATGAACACCTGCTCGGATATAGCCGGAAGGCCTTCATTGGGCTCGTGGGTGAATTACGGCTTAGGTTCTGCAAATGATAATTTGCCATCCTTCGTAGTTCTCTGTGATAACAAAGGTCGCCCCGTTAACGGAACACGCAATTGGGGCAGTGGCTTTATACCCGCAACCCACCAAGGTGTCCGGATTCATGGCTCAGGTACTGAACCTATCGCAAATTTAAACTTAGCAAAAGATTACACTACAACTCGTCAACAAGGCAGTTTAGATTTACTCAACAGCTTTAACCGCGACCATGCCGAATCTCGCCCACAACAAACGGAATTAGAAGCACGCATTAAAAGCTACGAATTGGCTTATCGCATGCAGTCCGAAGCCCCTGAAGCTGTAGACATCACCAATGAATCAGAACACACGTTAAAGCTCTATGGCATTGATCAAAAAGAAACTGAATCCTATGGACGTAACTGTTTATTAGCACGACGTATGGTGGAACGCGGTGTACGATTCATTCAACTCTATAGCGGTACTGGATCCAAATGGGATTCGCATAGCGCTATCGAAAAAAATCACTCAAATTTATGCCGCTCAATGGACAAACCTGTTGCAGGCTTGCTCAAGGATCTCAAACAACGCGGATTACTAGAAGAGACACTGGTCGTCTGGGGCGGCGAGTTTGGTCGCACCCCCATGAGTGAAAAAGGCGATGGCCGTGACCACAATCCAACAGGCTTTTCAATGTGGATGGCAGGTGGAGGGGTCAAAGGCGGTCAAACCATCGGTGCGACAGACGAGTTAGGCTTGTATGCTACCGAAGATAAAATGCATGTCAAAGACATACACGCTTCCATTCTGCATTTAATGGGGCTCGATAATATGCGCCTCACCTATGACCATCGTGGAAGCTTAGAACGGCCTACCATCAATGAAGGTGAGTTTAATCCAAAGCTAATCGGAGCTTAGGTATGCGCCGCAGTCCATCCCTTTACCTAGTGATTATTCTGATTGGGTTGTTTCTTTTTTTGCCTTATCACTCACAAGCAGATAGTGTGTTCCATATAACCAGTGAGTATCCAGGTGGCAATATAATCGTCGACAAGATAGATGGCGATACTGTACACATCCGACAAGATTTGCGTGACACTGAAACTTGGTGGTTCTATTGGAATTTTAAAGTGAGTACCGATTTAGGCAACACAATGCACTTTCAATTTGAAGGGAAAAGCCCTATTGGCGTACACGGTCCGGCCTTCAGTCTAGATAATGGAGCAACTTGGGCATGGCTGGGATCAGAATCTGTAGACGGATCTACTTTTTCCTACACTTTTCCCAAAAACAATACGGAAGTTCAATTCGCTTTCAGTATCCCCTATCAAGAAAGCAATCTTGCCTCCTTCCTTAGCAATCAATCGGCAAAACGATTTATATCGACTGAAACACTCTGCACCAGTAAAAAAGGACGTGATGTTGAGCGCATTCGTGTGGGTTGCATCAACCAAGAACCCCGTTTTCGTGTTCTTCTGACCGCACGACATCATGCCTGCGAATCCATTGCGAGCTTTACGATGGAAGGCATCCTTGCCGAGGCATTATCCGACAGTGCTACTGGCCAATGGCTTCAAGAAAATGTTGAAATCATGGCTATTCCATTTGTAGATAAAGACGGCGTTGAAGATGGCGATCAAGGAAAGAGACGGCGCCCACGCGATCACAACCGAGACTATATCGGAGAAGCTATCCACCCAGAAGTCGCCGCACTACGCGAGCAAATCCCCAAGTGGTCAGATGGAAAACTCCTTATCACATTGGATCTACACTGCCCGCATATACGCGGCAAGCATAACGAAGACATTTATATTGTGGGAAATGCAGATCCAGCTATAGCCAAAGAACAACACCTTTTCAGTGAACTCTTAGAAAGTCTCAATACTGATGCACTTCCTTATCATGAGTCCAACAATTTACTATTTGGGCAAGCTTGGAATACCAATGCAAACTATTCACAAGGTAAATCCTTTAGCCGATGGGGCGGTGAACAGCCTGGCGTTATTCTATCAGGCACCTTTGAGATCCCCTATGCCAACGCCAGCGGAACCGTGGTCACTGCTGAAAATGCTCGGGCATTTGGTCATTCCATA
>CALLLL010000280.1 GCA_938082445.1 uncultured bacterium | reverse complement strand
GTATCTGATTAATTCAGGGGCCGATTCAGTCGCAGAAGATGAAGATGGCGATTTGGTTGGTATCGTAACACTCTCGGGTGGTGAAGTGGATATCGTTGGTGGGGATTATTTGGTTGAGCGTGAAGTGGAAGGCTCTGATCTTGTTGATTTAACGGGTGTGACTAAGCTGATGGATGTCGCTTCAGGGTCACGTGTCAATGTGAAAAATGCAGAGATGAAGGCATTTAAGTTTGCCGATGATGGTAGTGCCAGTGGGACGACTCTAGTCAATAACGGTGGATTTACCGCTTTTTCGGTTTGGCTAGATGGCACTTATCCGCTCTCCAATGGTGGAGCCAATGAGTTCTTTAATAACGATACTGACCACTTACAATATTTCCAATGCTTTGGTGGTGGCGAAGGCGAAATTTAAGCGATAATCAAGATTAATTACAATTCAGAAGCCTCGCCAGTATATGGCGAGGCTTTTTTTGTGTCATTGGGAACCATTTTGCTTAATGTGGGATTAGTATGAATAAATGCGCATACAACACTGTATGTGTTGTGAAGGTTGTTGAGCGAGGTGGTGTCGTCTTGCTCAAAGCCTCCCCGAAAGGCTTCCACAGATGACAATGATAGCTAATCCCCGGAGAGTATGAGGACGCAGTACGGCTATGGCATGTATGGGGCGTGCCGAGTGACCGGGTTTACCGGGTATCTGCGTAGGTCGGCGTCATCTGTGGATATTGATAACAGAGTGCTGTTCAATGGGTATTAGTCTGTCAGTTGTACAAATCCTATCTGGTTCATATCTTAACCAAGTTCTAACATCTATATAGAGTGAAAATATTGACTCAATCCCTTCTTTTTTGCTATATTTTGTTTCAAAGTGGCTGAAAGAGTGTGTCTGTTGGCACCCTAAGATCCATTATCTATAGCCAATACTCGCCTGTTTTTGAACAGCGCGGTAACTGCATCGGCTCAAATCTGGGCCCATGTATTTCTGAAATTGCTTCATTTTGAAGACAAGAGTGGTGTGTAGTGCCACGGTGAAGCAGCGAAACCCTTTTAACTGAAAGGAAAGAACATTATGTCAATCAGCATCGGAATTAACGGATTTGGACGTATCGGACGTAACGTATTTAAAGTCCTGATGGCGAACCCAAATTTTGAAGTAGCAGCGATTAACGATCTCACGGATCCTAAAACGCTTGCTCACTTGCTTAAATATGACTCAAGCTACGGCGTGTACCCAGGTACTGTTGAAGCGGGCGACGGTTGCATCGTTGTAGACGGTAAAACCATCACTATCACAGCTGAGCGTAGTCCTGCTGACCTTAAATGGGGTGAATTGGGTGCTGATATGGTACTTGAATCAACCGGTATTTTCGTAACACGTGAAGCGTGTCAACAACACATCGATGCGGGTGCAAAGAAAGTTTTGCTTTCTGTACCGCCTAAAGGTGATGTAGACGCTCTTATCGTTATGGGTGTTAACGACGACGAATTGAAAGCTGAAGACAAAATTGTGTCTAACGCTTCTTGTACAACAAACTGCTTGGCTCCTATGGCTAAAGTATTGCATGAATCATTTGGTATCAAACGTGGTTTGATGAACACTATCCACGCATACACTAATGACCAACGCGTTCAAGATATGCCTCACTCTGACTTACGTCGTTCACGTTGCGCTGCTGAGTCCATCATCCCAACCACTACGGGTGCTGCTCGTGCGGTAGGTAAAGTATTGCCTGAGTTGAATGGTAAACTTGACGGTTTCGCTATGCGTGTACCGATTCCAGTAGGTTCCGTAGTTGATTTGACTGCTGAAGTTGAAAAAGACGTAACGGTAGAAGAAGTAAACGCTGCGATTAAAGCGGCTGCTGATGGTGCGTTGAATGGCGTACTGGAGTACACCGAAGACCCAATCGTATCCCGCGATATCGTAGGAAACCCAAGCTCCAGCATCTTTGATTCATTGATGACTTCCGTAATGGACGGCAACATGATCAAAGTGGTTTCTTGGTACGACAACGAATGGGGCTACTCAAACCGTTGCGTAGATCTCTTCGCTAAAATGGCTGACTAAGAACTTTATGAACAAGCTTAGCTTAAACGATTTATCATTAAAGTCCACGCGTGTCCTGATGCGCGTGGACTTCAATGTTCCTCAGAATGCTGACGGAACGGTGGCAGATGACACCCGTATCCTGGGGGCCCTGAAGAGCATTGAATATATCCGCGAACAAGGCGGAAAACTGATCCTCATGTCGCACTTGGGTCGCCCGAAGAATGTTGCTAAAGCGAAAGACGATGCTGAGCGAGCTGAATTCGAAGCGAACAATGCGAAATTGCACATGGACCCTATCGCGGATAATTTACGTGAGAAGGTTGGCGGGAATGTCACCAAGGTGAACGATATTATCGGACCTGAAGTCGAAGCCGCTGTGGCTGCGATGGAAGACGGCGATATCCTCGTGTTGGAAAACACTCGCTTGAATCCTGGTGAAACCGCGAACGACCCTGAACTTTCTAAAGCACTGGCTTCTTTGGCCGATGTGTATGTGAGCGATGCTTTCGGTGCAGTGCACCGTGCGCATGCTTCTACTCAGGGCGTGACCGAGTACATTGATCAATGTGCTGCTGGTTTCCTTGTGGAAAAAGAAATTGCGTATTTCGATACGATTCTGAACAATCCTGAGCGTCCATTGGCCGCGATTTTGGGTGGGGCGAAAGTTTCCGACAAAATCACGGTGATTGACAATCTGCTCGAATTGGTCGATACCCTTGTTATTGGCGGGGGAATGGCCTATACCTTTATGAAAGCTCAAGGCTATGAAATCGGCGATTCGCTGCTGGATGAGCCTGGTTTAGAGACTGCTAAAGCTGTTATGGCGAAAGCAGCCGAAAAAGGTGTACAATTACTACTCCCGGTCGATAATACGGCTGCGGATGATTTCTCCGTGGATGCGAATACGCAAGTATGCAAGCTCGGCGAAATTCAGCCCGGTTGGGAAGGTCTGGATATCGGACCTGAAACAATTGAATTATTTAAGGATGCTATTTCGAAATCCAAGACGGTCGTGTGGAACGGTCCGCTGGGTGTATTCGAATTGGAACCTTTTGCAAAAGGTACGCGCGCGTTGGGCGATTTATTGGCTGAGCGTGACGACATCACCAGCGTAATCGGTGGTGGAGATACCGCGGCTGCCGTTGTGAAATTCGGCATTGCGGATAAAATGTCTCATGTATCTACCGGCGGTGGCGCGTCTCTGGAAATGCTTGAAGGTAAAGCATTGCCTGGAATAGTGTCCCTGACGGACAAAGCATAATAATATAGCAATTCTACAGACTGGTGAATGGTTCACCAGTCTGTATTGTATAAACAACGTAAGTATTTACGAAACCCGATGAATACCGTTTTCTCGGTTTGCTGATCTCACCGACGGCTTACTGGGGGACTGGTATAAAAACACTTGAAAGGTGAACTCATCATGTCAGTAACAAAAGAACGTAAAGCAGAAATCGCAGCAAAATTTGGTAAAGATGCAAACGACACCGGTTGTACCGAAGTGCAAATCGCGCTCCTTACCGAAAACATCAACAACCTGACCGAACACTTCAAGTCCCACCACAAAGACCACGCTGGTCGTCGCGGACTGCTGAAAATGGTTGGTCAACGTCGTAACTTCTTGCGCTTCTTGCAAGAAAACGATATCACACGTTACCGTGCGATCGTAAAAGAGCTTGGTCTGCGTAAGTAATCGCATCCACTGCTCAATTAACTTCTCCTATTAATACCAGAAGTACATAAATATAAGCCGGAACACCAAGGGGTGTTCCACAATTACGGTCTGACAAGAAAAGATCAGGCCGCATGTTTGGAGTTCCAATGAGTATGGAAACAGTATCAGTAAGCGTCGGTTCATGTGAACTGACATTTGAAACGGGCCGCATAGCGAAGCAAGCCCAAGGATCCGTAATGGTCCGCAGCGGAGACACGATGGTTCTTTCCGCCGTGACTGTTGCCCCTGAAATGCGTCCTGGGCAAGATTTCTTCCCCATGACCGTAGATTATCGTGAAAAAGCATATGCTGCGGGTTCTATCCCGGGTAACTTTTTCCGCCGTGAAGCCCGTCCGAGTGAACGTGAAATTTTGGTCTGTCGTTTAACTGACCGTCCAATACGTCCTTTGTTCCCGGAAGGATTCTTGAACGAAACACAAATCTGCCAGAACGTTGTATCTGCAGATAATGTGAATGATCCCGATGTTCTCTCTATCAATGCCGCATCTGCTGCATTGCATATTTCCAAAATTCCATTCGATGGCCCAATTGGTGCTGTTCGTGTTGGATACTTCGATGGTGAACTGGTGGTTAACCCCACAGTTGATTCCATGGAAGAAAGTGATATGGACATTATTGTAGCCGGTACTGCCGATTCAATTTTGATGGTTGAAGGTAAAGCCGAACAGTTGTCCGAAGAAGTTATGTTGAGTGCGATGGACTTCGCACATGGCCATATCAAAAACATCGTTGCTGCGATTGAAGAGTTACGCGGCAAAGCCGGTGTTGAGAAAATGGCTTTCGAATCCCCTCAACTGGATGCTGATGTGGTAGCCGATGTTAATGCATTGGCTGAAGCTGGATTGATTGAAGCCTTAGCTGTTATGGGCAAGCATGAACGTTCCGAAGCACAGAGTGCAGTCAAAGATAAAGTCAAAGCGGATCTCGAAGCTAAATACGGTGAAGAGAAATTCGCTGAAGTCTATGGCGATATCAAAGAAGCACTTTATCAACTCGATAAAAAAATCGTTCGTCGCAAAACGCTCGATACGAAGAAACGTATGGACGGTCGTGACCTCGATGAAATCCGCAACATTTCCATCGAGATGGGCGTTCTGCCCCGTGCGCACGGTTCTGCACTTTTCACTCGTGGTGAAACCCAAGCCATCGTATCTACGACATTGGGTACAGGTCGCGATGAGTTGCGTTCTGATGAGCTCGTTGGTGATGTATTCCAAAACTTTTTCTTACATTACAACTTCCCCGCATGGTCGGTAGGCGAATGTCGCCGTATCATGGGACCAGGACGTCGTGAAATCGGTCACGGTAAATTGGCTGAACGCGCTTTGGAAGCAGTTGTTCCTGATGAAGATAAAGGCGATGATCGTTTCCCTTACACGATTCGCATCGTATCTGAAATTACTGAGTCTAACGGTTCCAGTTCAATGGCTTCCGTATGCGGTGGTAGCTTGAGCATGATGGATGCTGGTGTTCCAACAGCAGCTCCTGTGGCAGGTATCGCGATGGGTCTTATTAAAGAAGGCGACGACGTTGCTGTTCTTAGCGATATCCTCGGTGCGGAAGATCACCTTGGTGACATGGACTTTAAAGTCTGTGGTACTAAAAACGGAATAACTGCATTCCAAATGGATTGTAAAATTGCTGGCGTATCTCGTGAAATCATGGGCAATGCCCTTGAGCAAGCGCGCGCTGGTCGTGACCATATCTTAGGTAAAATGGCTGAAGCGCTTGAAGCTCCTCGTGAAGATCTTTCACGTTACGCTCCGCGTATTACTTCCATTAAGATTGCGGAAGATAAAATTCGTGACATTATTGGACCTGGCGGTAAAGTCATCCGTGAAATCCAAGCGGCAACTGGCGCAGACATCAACATTGAAGACGACGGTACAGTCGACGTTGCCAGTGCGGATGCCGAAGGTGCTGAAGCAGCTCTTGAGATGATTAAAAACCTGACAGCTGAAGCTGAAGTAGGTACTGTATATCACGGTACGGTGACTCGTCTGATGAACTTTGGTTGCTTCGTTCAAATCGTTGGCACTAAAGAAGGTTTAGTGCACATTTCTGAACTGGCTCCAGGGCGTGTTAATGAAGTTGAAGATGTAGTTAAAGTCGGCGACGAAATTGACGTGAAAGTCATGGAAATCGACGGTCAAGGCCGTGTGAACCTGTCTAAAGTGCAGGCCGACGTTGAACTGGGTCGTGTGAACGCAGAAGACGTTGAGAAAAAGCCCCCTCGTCGTGAAGGCGGCGGTGGACGCGGTGGTCGCGATGGAGGCCGTGGACGCGGCGGAGATCGTGGCGGACGTGGCGGAGACCGAGGCGGTCGTCGCTAAATAGATACAACTCCTTAGGCACCCTCTTCGGAGGGTGCCTAATTTTTTTATACCATGAAAGAAATAGACTATGTCATCGGTTGTCGATAATAAATTAGAACCTCAGATTCATACCATGCCCAATGGCTTGCGTGTAGTCGCGGAACATTTGCCGTATGTGCATTCAGTATCGGTGGGCATTTGGATTAAAACAGGTTCAGCGAATGAATCTGCAGAAGTTGCCGGGATTTCGCATTTCTTGGAGCATATGCTTTTTAAAGGGACGCCTACGCGTACTTCGCGTGACTTGATGGAAGTCATCGAGTGTCGTGGAGGGCACATGAATGCCTTTACATCAAAAGAATATACCTGTCTATATGTGAAGACCTTGTCGCAGCATTTAGAGTCTGGGTTGGATGTGCTCTCGGATATTATCAAGAACTGTATTTACAGCGATTTAGAAAAAGAGCGCAATGTTATCTTAGAAGAAATTGCTTCGGGTATCGATGTGCCAGATGAACATATTCATGACATGATGGCGCAACAAGTGTGGCCGACGCATCCCTTAGGGCGACCTGTTGCGGGTAGCCATGAAACCGTCTCCAATACGCATTTAGAGCATATTAAAGCCTATAAAGAGCATTGGTATTGTCCGGAAAATATGTTGGTGTCTTTGGTGGGGCAGTTTGACGACCAAATTATTATGGCTCAATTGGAAGGTTTCTTCGGCGATATTGCTGAGAGTAGCATCGATCATGTGTGGGAAGCTCCTCAAGCACAGGGCGGTACGGTATGGGAAGAGCGTGATATTGCGCAAAACCATTTAGCGTTGTCGTTTCCCGGCACTTCGGTCTATGGCGAAAATCGTTATCACTACGATATGCTCAGCAGTGTTTTCGGTGGCGGGTCAACTTCTCGCTTATTTGATAGTATTCGTGAAGAAGCGGGCTTCGCCTATTCTATCTATTCCTATAACTCCATATACCATCAGACCGGCGCATTGGGTGTGTATGCCGCTGTGGCTCCGGAAAACCTGCGTCAGGCACTTGACCTTACCCGCGATGAAATTAAAAAATTGCAGGATGAACTGGTCGGCGATGATGAATTAAATTCCAATCGTGAGCAGTTGAAGGGCGGGTTGCTGTTGGCATTGGAAGGCACATTTAATCGTATGTCTCGAATGGCGCGTTCGATGATGTTTCATAATCGAATTGTTACCACCAATGAAATTTTGGATAAAGTAGATGAAGTGACGGCTGAAGATATTCAGGCATTGGCTCAGCAAACGTTTGTAGAAGATACGTCAGCAATGGCGGTTCTTGGACCTAAAGCCATTGAAGGCGAAGTGCGCTTAGGATTATAGGCGTTTGCGATCGGTAAGTTAATCCATCCCATGGAGTGTTGTTATGTCCCACAATGATATCCCGGTACAGATTAGTATTGATCCTCATGGCACAGACTTGCCGCTACCTTCCTATGAAACCGAGGCCTCGGCCGGTATGGATTTACGAGCTGCGGTTGCTGAATCTATTATTGTTGTGCCGGGAGAACGGGTCTTAGTACCTACCGCGATTCGTATTGCTTTGCCCGTGGGGTCTGAAGCGCAAATACGGCCCCGTAGCGGCTTGGCCATTAAGAAGGGCATCTCCATGGTGAATTCGCCTGGCACGATTGATGCCGACTACCGGGGAGAGATTCAAATTATCCTCATTAATCATGGACAGGATGATTTTGTGATTGAGCGAGGCGATCGTATCGCTCAGATGGTCATTGCTCCGGTCTTGCAAGCGCAGTGGGAACAGGTGGAAACCCTCGATGAAACCCAACGCGGTGAAGGTGGCTTTGGGCATACGGGCAAAGGCTAAGCTCGTATAGATCATCCCAGTTAACGAGGTGAATTCTTATGCATCTACGCCCTTTTGAAACCCACGATACGGAATCGATTATTCAACTTATCGACTCTATCTATCACGAATATGGTTTCAAAATATGCCTGGAAGATGCAGAGTCGGACTTGACCAATATTGCAGAACATTTTCCCGTAGGTACCTTTATGGTGCTGGTTGATGAGCAAAATGTTGTGCATGGTACCGTAGCCGTGTCACCGTGTCCTGACAGTGAACAGGTATGCTGGTTAAAACGTTTGTATTTAGATTCAACCCTGCGAGGTGTGGGGTATGCTGAGCAGATGTTGGAGTGGGCGTATGAGCAAGCGCGATCCATGGGCCGGTTTCGCTTAGAGCTGTGGAGCGATGTCCTGTTTGACCGGGCCCACTGTTTTTATGAAAAACATGGCTTCGTGCATGACGGGATCATCCGGCGGATGACCGATGCAGATGAGCCGTATTACGAGAAGTTTTTTGTGAAAAAGGTTGAGTGAGAAATAACTTTTTACGTTGAGGTATGTGAGTCTGAAACCAATCCATAACCTGTCTTGTTCAAGTGAACACACAATGGAATACATTTTAATTTCAGATTTATAGTTATAGGCCTGAATCATGGCAGTTAGACTGGAATGCTGCAATAAGATTTGTTATTAAGAAGTAGCAACTTGGGAGGCGTAGATAATTATGAATATAAAACATGTATCTTTGGGGTTATTGGCGATACTTGTTCTGGGCGCGATTATCAATTCTGTTACTGCGAGGAATAATTCTCCTATTGAGGAAGAAGTAAGTGTTATAAAGACTGTTAGTCTCCAAACTACTTCCGAGGTAAAAGAGCCGGAAGTAGTTTTAATAGAAGATGATACTATGGAAAGTGCATTAGCATTATCTTTGGAAGAGCTGGAAAAAATTCGTGCTCTAGAAAAAGTGTTGCCTTATGATTTAGCAAAAGCAGAAAAATTTGATCTTCCACTAGACAAGATACCAAGTACTTCTACCGGAGATCTTTGTTATCATTTCATGACCAGCCCTGGGGTGGTTTTTTTTGGTATGTATAATGATCAAAATTTGGGCATTCGCCGTGCCTTACAAGCATCAAAGACTCTACAGGCATTTGTGGAGAGGCCAGATGTCATGAATGGATTTATTGAAGTTTATCAGAAAATAGAACTCGACCCCGAAAAGAATGAAGAATTACCTGGAGGTCGAATCTCTATGGCAGTAATGCATACAGATCAATTGTTATTGTACCCAGAAATATTTGAAAAGTCGAGTGGGTATGAAAAAGAGATGCTGGCTATATTGTGTGAGAGATATAATCTGATGAAAGATATAAATCTGCGATATGAAGAAGCAGATGGGAAAGATACGGTTTATAGTGCTTCATTTAACACTACTAAATTGTTAACTTTTAGATTGTTAGAGAAGTACGATAAAGTATCCTTTGAGAGACTAAAGCAGTACGGAAGTTTTGAGGATGAAGAGCTTTTTTATGAATCAGTTGGGGAGCTGGTTAAATAATTCTATTGTTAGTTGGCTATGGTCGCTTTTTCTTTTTAAGATTATATATTTTTTGCGGTCGCTACTTTAGGTTCACGAATGCCTAAGTACCAAAATATTATACCGCCTAGTATGCCGCATGGGAGGATACCCATAATCCCTGAGTCGTTGAGAATTTGTGTTGCATTTATAGATTTTCAGCGAGTAGTATTTATTATTTTCGGGTCCCATCAGGGCTATGCTTTTTTAATCTTCGGTCCATCGGGAGTGTCTTCGAGGATCCAGCCTTTTTCGGTGAGTTCATCACGGATGGCATCTGATTTGGCGAAGTCTTTGTCTTTGCGAGCTTGTTGACGCGCTTCGACGAGGTCGAGGATTTCTTGGGGAGTGTCGGCATCGGGGGCGTCGCCGAGGATACCGACGACGTCATCTAATCGGTTGAGCATGGCGAGGGATGCCTGGGCGCCGTCGACGCTTACTTCATCGGCGTCGAGATGTTTGTTTACTGCGCGGATGAATTCAAACACAGCGCCGAGTGCGCCAGAGATATTCAAGTCATCGTCAAGGCAATCAGCGAAATTCGTTTCACAGGTGCTGTTCAAGTCTGCAAGATTAAGTCCGTCTGCTTTGGTGATTTTATGCAGGCGGTCACGGAAATCACGTACGCGTTGAACGGATTGCTTGGCAGAGGCCAAGGACTCAGCGGAGAAGTTCGTGGGCTGACGGTATTGGGTGGCGCGTAAGGCCCAGCGTACAGCGATGGGGTCATGGCCATCGTCGAGGAGGGTGCGAAGGGTGATAGAGTTGCCTAGGGACTTGGAAATCTTTTGTCCTTCGATGTTCATGTGCGCGGCATGTAGCCAGTAGTTCACAAACTGTTTTCCGGTGGCCGCTTCGGATTGGGCAATTTCATTTTCGTGGTGTGGGAATACCAAGTCGACGCCACCGCAGTGGATGTCGAAGCTTTCGCCGAGGATGCCCATGCTCATGCAGGAGCATTCCAGATGCCAGCCGGGACGGCCTTTACCAATAGCGGTTTCCCAGAATACGTCGCCGTCGTCTTCGACGTAGGCTTTCCAAAGGGCGAAGTCACGGACGTCTTCGGTTTCGTATTCATCGTTGTCCACTCGTCCACTGCCGCCGCTTTGCAGGGTGTCCATGTCAAAGTGACTGAGCTTTCCGTAATTTTCGAATGAGGAAATCTTGAAATAGGTGCTGCCGTCGACTTCATAGGTGTGGCCATTTTCTTTGAGCTTGCGGACGAGGTCAACCATTTCGTCGATATGATGAGTGGCGCGTGGGGTGTTTTCGGGAATTTCTACGCCGAGGGTTTCGAGATCGTCGAAGAACGCTAAGGTATATCGACTGGTGAGGGACTCGAGTGATTCGCATGTTTCGCGACAGGTGCGGATGATTTTGTCTTCGACATCGGTGATGTTCATGGCATGGTTGATTTCGAACCCTCGGTATTTTAGGTGACGACGAAGGAGATCCTGGAACATGAAGGTTCGTAGATTGCCGATGTGGACGAAACTGTAGACAGTGGGCCCGCAGGTGTACATCCCGACTTTACCCGGCTCGCGTGGGATAAACTCTTCTTTTTTACGGGTCAGGGTGTTGAAAAATCGGATGGACATGGGCGCTCCAGCTATGGCTTTGCAGGATTGAATACAATCTTTGCTTTAGGGGTAGTATCGGTAGTATTTACTATGTGAATGGTCTATAGTAATGGTGTAAATTGTACCGATAAGCGGGAATCTGATGCAAGAATTGGGAGAACATCGATGGAACTAATACTCTTTGTGATATTCATTATATTTATATTTAAGATCTTTGGTAAGCAGGATGGAGAATCGCGTTGGGATAACATACGAAAAAGCTTTAATATGTCTGGTTACTCTGATCTGGATTGGAAAATGATGAAGGCAATGGATGATCCGGACTTGCAAAAGATGATGTCATTGAATGATAGGGATGAAGAGTGGTCTCCAGTGTTGTCT
>CALLLL010000279.1 GCA_938082445.1 uncultured bacterium | reverse complement strand
AACATCAAGAGACGGGTCCCATAGGTCTTCGGCTTTATCAAAGCGGTTGAGTAATTCCTCCATACGACCACGGAAATTGTGTGTATGATATCGGGATGTATGGGGGATGGTGAAGGCTAAGAGCACACCTGCGATGGTGGCGTGAATGCCCGATTGCAGGAAAGCAAACCATACGAGAATGCCCACAATGACATACGGGCTGGTACGACGTACACCAAGTTGTCCCATACAAAATGAAATGGTAATGAGTCCACCCCCTACAATGAGAGGAGCGAAATCGATTTTGTCCGTATAGAATAAAGCAATAACCGCTACAGCCCCTAAGTCATCCACAATCGCCAAGGCGACGAGGAATACCATGAGTGCAGGCGGTACCCATTTTTTGAGTAGGGCTATACACCCTGCGGCAAAGGCGATATCGGTGGCCATTGGGATACCCCAACCGGCTGACGTAGCTTCTTTGCCATTGAAGATGAAGTAAAACAATGCAGGAATAACCATACCGCCTACTGCCGCTGCGGCAGGAAGCATAGCTTTGCGCACGGAATTGAGCTCGCCTGCGAGGAGTTCGCGTTTAATCTCCAGGCCTACCAGGAAGAAGAATATGGCCATAAGGCCATCGTTCACCCAGTGATGTAGGCTTTTGGCGAAACCACCATCTTCTCCTATACGGAACCCGAAAGGGGTTTCCCAGAAGTGGTGGTATTTGTCGGCTAAGCTGCTGTTGGCGACAATTACGGCGGCTACAGCGGCGATTAATAGAAATGCTGACCCGACCATATCATGATGCAGGAATCGCTTGAAGTACGAACGATACTCCAATTCAGGTAAATCTTTATGATTTTGCCCTAAATCGTGCGATTTAGTCAGACGAGACTCTTTTTTTGACTGGGTTTCTTCTGATGAAGAACCCTGATTATCTTCTTCCAATTCAACTCCCCCTAGTAGTTGTGCAATTATGTTGATTGCCAGATGATTATAAAACGAATGGCAAATATCATGTCAACTGAATGCTGGTGATTGATGGTCTTTTTATTTATTATAGAGCTTCACCATTATTTACAAGGACTTAAACAATGAACCAAAAGTATATATTTCGTTTGCTTAGAACAATATTTAGCATACTCATCCTTGGAAGTATAGCAGCGTGTAGCCCTGAATCAGGCCCGATAGCAGAAGTGGAGGTTGATGCCAATCAGGAAATTCTTCCTGGCACAGTGGATGTATTTGAGCGGGATAACTTGATGGCGTGGTGTATTGTTCCATTTGATGGGCGTAAACGGGGGCCTGAGGAGCGAGCGGAGATGATGGCGCGTTTGGGCTTCACTAAATTTGCCTATGATTGGCGCGCTGAACACATCCCTACATTTGACGAAGAAATGGCGGTACTAAAGCGGTATAACATTGAATTGTCCGCATTTTGGTTCCCTTCTGCATTGAATGAGGATGCACAGACGATTTTAGCGGCTTTGGAGAAAAATGGGGTTAAGACTCAGCTCTGGGTCACAATGAATGGTGGACCGATTGAGTGTACCCCTGAAGAACATGCTCAACGCGTGGCGGAGCATGTGGAGAAATTACGCCCAATTGTGGAGGCGGCCGATGCCATAGGGTGTTCGATGGGGTTGTATAATCATGGTGGGTGGTTTGGCGAGCCCGAAAATCAAATCGACATTGTCAAAGCCTTGGGGGCTGATAATGTAGGGCTGGTGTATAACCAGCATCATGGTCATGCCCATGTTGACCGGTTTGAAGAGTTGTTGGCTATGATGACACCGTACTTATACGCCCTTAATTTAAATGGCACAGTTCCGGGTGGAGATAAAAAGGGACAAAAGATTGTTCCACTGGCTCATGGTGACTTGGATGTGGAGTTATTAACAATAATTCAAGAGAGTGCCTATGTCGGACCTATAGGGATTTTAGGACATACACAAGACGATGCGGAGAAAACGCTCAAAGATAATCTAGATGGCTTAGAATGGTTACGTCCGCAGTTGAAAGGAGTTGACGCTCAGGGGCCAAAGCCCGTGCCCACAAGAGAAAGCTTAGCTCCGAAAGCACTGGGTGCGGCGTCGATTACTGATGAATTTGGTTTTGCTTTGGCAGGAGGTCAGGTAATCGAGGGAAAGCCTGAGTACGGCAAGCCACCTGTTACGGTGTCTTGTCGTGTGCGAGTAGATAGTCATAAGGGCTTCAATATACTGATCGCGAACCATATAAAGGTATCTGGGGCGCATTGGGAACTATTTACAGAGCCAAGTAGTGGTAATTTAGCGGTGTATATGCCAGGTCAGACTCCAGATCATCTCAGGACAGGGACTTCGCTGAAGATGGGAGAATGGTATCATTTGGTTTTTCACTATAAAGCTGATGCAATAAGGCTGTTTATAAACGGGAAGAATGTTGGCGAAATAGCTATTGTATCGAATGGAAAATCGGTGGTTGAGGGTGGCTTGGCCTTTGGGCAATTGGTTGAGGGTGGCTTGTTTTGTGATGGATTGATTGATGATGTTCATATTCAGAAAGGGATTGTATTTCCCAGTGAAATGGGGAAGAATTCTGCCGTTTCGGGTGAAACAACTTTGGGATTATGGTCTTTTAACAATGTTTCTGGGGAAAAAGTATCATCGTCAGTTAATCATCTTGAAGATGAAGCTGCACGGTTAAAATTACCTGAGTATCAGGTTATTCCAGCAGCAAAAGCTTCAGAATTGACACCGTCTAATGGATTGCCATCTCCAGATAGCTATACGAAGTGGAGTCGCTCACATGGGGATTCTAGTAACAGTCGATTTTCTTCTTTGAGTCAGATCAATCGCGAAAATGTTCAGGATTTAGAGGTGGCTTGGGAGTATCAATCAGGCGATGGAGCCGATAATGTTCAGTGTAACCCCATCGTGGTAGGCGATACTTTGTATACTTCAACTCCTGGACATCACTTGGTGGCCTTGGATGCACGCAATGGCGATGAGCGCTGGCGGTTTAAAGGGGGCGATTATCCTGCAAAACGAGGTTTGGTGTATTGGCCGGGGAATGCGGAGCATGAAGCGCGTTTGATGGTCAATGCCGGGGAATGGCTCTATGCATTGAACCCGGAAACGGGTATACCCATAGAGCATTTCGGAAGTGCAGGAAAGGTGCAGACTGGGCGAGTCTTTGTTGCTGGGGCTATCTATAAACATATTATAGTGTTACCGGGGTATGAGCGTGATGTATTTGGGTATGATGTGATTTCTGGTGAGAAAAAGTGGACTTTTCATACACTGCCGCAGGAAGGTGAATTCGGATACGATACCTGGGATGGGCAGGAACAAGGGGCCAATTGTTGGGGCGGAATGGCCATGGATGAGGAGCGTGGTCTGGCATTCGTGGCAACGGGCTCACCTAAACCAAATTTTATTGGGCTTGGGCATAAAGGGAGTAACCTTTTTGCCAATTGTGTAATTGCTTTGGATGCCTTAACTGGTGAGCGTAAATGGCATTTTCAAGAAATACGGCATGATATATGGGATTTGGACATCCCGGCACCGCCGAATTTAGTATCGGTGATGAAAGATGGCCAAAAAGTGGATGCTGTAGCGCAGGTGACGAAAATTGGTAACACTTTGTTGCTTGATCGAGTGACGGGGAGGCCGTTATATCCGTTCCGATTACGGCGTGCACCTGTATCGAAATTACCGGGTGAACAAACGTGGTCGTATCAACCGGATGTAGAAGTACCGGAACCTTTTGCTAAGCAGGAATTTAGGGCAGATGACATCACGAATATTAATGAAGATGCAGGGGATTATATTCAGCAGCGGTTGGGTGCTGCAAAGTTTGGTTGGTTTGAGAGCTTTGAAGAAGGGAAACCGACTGTATTTTATGGTATTCATGGAGGAGCTGAGTGGACGGGTGCAGCATTTGACCCTCGTAAGGGCAAGTTGTATGTCAGTGCTAATGAGATTCCGTGGACCATTAATGTATTTAGGCAGGCAACAATAAAACGCAATACGGATGTGCCCAAAACAAGGGGGCATGAGGTGTATGAAGCACGTTGTGTACTTTGTCATGGGGATAAACTTCAAGGAAATGGTGTCGCTCCACCGTTGTTGGGTTTAGAGAGAAGAATGGATGATGCTGGGGTGCGTGCTTTGTTGGAGACAGGGCGGGGGTTGATGCCAGCAGTAGGTGAAATAAGTGAAAGTGATGTACTTGCTTTATTTGATTTTATTTACTTGCGTGAGCCAGGAGTTGAATTAATTAGTGACCCTTTAAGCTATACTTTTAATGGCTTTAATAAATTATTGGATTTAGCAGGGTATCCAGGCTCAAAGCCGCCTTGGGGGACTTTAAACTGTATTGATTTAAATACCGGAAAAATTGATTGGAAAGTACCATTAGGTGTGTATCCTGAATTGGCTAAGCAGGGCTTGATGGATACTGGAGCAGAAAATTTTGGTGGAGCTACTGTCACAGCCGGTGGCTTGGTTTTTTGTGCAGGGACTCCAGATAATTTAATACGGGCATTTGATTCAGAAACAGGTGAAGAGCTTTGGCAGCATTCATTGCCATTTGGGGGCTATGCACCTCCTACTGTGTACGCGGTGGATGGTAAGGAGTATGTCGTCGTGGCGGCTACTGGGGGTGGGAAGTTAAAGACGGAAGCAGGGGATGCATGGGTGGCTTTTGCATTGCCCTAGGCGAGGATATCTTTGATTATGTGCCCATGGACATCTGTAAGTCGTCGATCTATCCCGTTATGATGAAAAGTAAGTCGTTCATGATCGATGCCAAGCAGATGCATTATTGTCGCATGTAAATCGTAGCAATAGGTGGTATCTTGTTCTGCTTTGTAGCCGAATGCATCACTTGCACCGTAGGTTGTACCGCCTTTGAATCCACCGCCTGCTACCCAAGTGGTAAATGCTTCTGGGTTGTGGTCGCGCCCAATACCGCCTTGACGACAGGGCATGCGCCCGAATTCGGTTGTCCAGATGACGATGGTGTCTTCGAGCATGCCGTGTGCTTTGAGATCTTTGAGCAAGGCTGCAGCGGGCTTATCCATTGAACGGCCCATCTCACCGTGGTCTTTGGGGATATCTTCATGTGAGTCCCAGTTTCGACGTGGAAATCCGTTGTCAGCGCCACTCCAAACTTGTACATATCGAACACCGCGTTCAAGTAACCGGCGCGCAATGAGGCAATTGCGCCCAAAGTCGTGGGTGATTTCTTCATCAAGACCGTACAGTTCTTTTGTCGCTTTGCTTTCTTTGGTGATGTCGAGTGCTTCGGGGGCTGAAAGTTGAAGACGAGCCGCCATTTCATAGGATTCTATTCGGGCATCTAAACGGGAATCACCTTCGCGTTCGCCACGGTGTTTTTCGTTAAACTGGCGTAGAATATCGCGTGTGTCTTCTTCTGATTTTGCGTTAATAAAGGCATCTTCAGGTGGGAATAGGTCGTATATCGGATCGGGGCGTTCAGGGCGAATGAGGGTGCCTTGGGTGGAGGCAGGTAAGAATCCAGCTGACCAGTTGGCTGGGCCGTTAGGAGCAAATCCGCGGGTATCGGGTAAGACCACGAAGGTGGGTAGGTTATCGGTGAGTTTACCCAGGCCGTAGGAGACCCATGCGCCCATGCTTGGAAATCCAGGTAGTACAAAGCCGGAATTTTGCATGAAGGTGGCAGGGCCATGAACATTACTGGTGGCTTTCATGGCGTGAAGGAATGACATGTCGTCAACGCATGTAGCCAGATGGGGGACTAAATCGCTCATCCATTTTCCGGATTCGCCGTATTGTTTCCAGTCCCAGGGGCTTTTAAAAAAAGTACCGGGGTCGCTTTGGAAGAGTTCTATTTTTTCACCCACATCGAAGGGTTGATCATGGCGTTTGATGAGTTCGGGTTTATAGTCGAATGTATCAACGTGGCTTGCGGCACCGGACATGAATAGCTGAATGACCCGAGTTGCTTTTGGCGGGTGGTGCAGCCCGAGTGTCTCTCCCACGGTGGATGCTTCAGCCAGGTGGCCTTCGCGTTGGAGTAGATTGGATAGGGCGATTCCACCTAGTCCACCGCCGACATTCCAGAGGAAGTCGCGTCGATTGAGTGTCTTTTTGGGTGTGTTGCTCATTAATTAGTCCACAAACATAAATTCGTTGAGATTAAAGATTAGACGTGTGGTATTTTGCAATCCATGTTTTTCGGTATACGCTCGAAGTGTTATTAATTCTTCTTTATCAGCTGGGCGGCCTAGAGCATGATAATGTACACGTTGTATTTGTTTATTGATATCGCTGGTCTGCTCCTGAAGATAATTGGCAGTATGGGTGGCCTGATCAACCATAAATCGATCGTTGAGCATGGCGAGTGCTTGGGGGGCTGTGAGAGT
>CALLLL010000278.1 GCA_938082445.1 uncultured bacterium | reverse complement strand
AAGAATATAAGCGGAAACATTGAGGAACCACCGAGTAATATATTCAAATGTATAGGTATAAATATTGCCGGAAATAATGGGGCAAAAATTATTGTAGCTCTCAACTCTTTTTGCCCCTCTACTCCCATACGCTATCACCTATATTAATAGACTTAAAGTTTGCTGTAAACCCGTTCCCGACTGGGCTGCAAGCGTATATGCCGATGTCTAGGGTTTCGGGGGCTTCATGCAAGCGTGTGACGCGCATTTGTATCCAGTTTTTGCCGTCGGAGGATTGTTCGATGAAGAAGTCTTGACCGGTGCGTTGTATGCGGTAGTGGATGTGTAGGCATGAGGCGGGTACGTCTTGGGTGGCCCAGTCGGAATAGCCTAGGTTGGTGACCACAGAACCGAGGCGACTCATCTCAGGGTTTTCGTATTCGGTAGATACTTTGATCCAGTTTTGGTCGTCCATGCGCACGAAGAGGCCACATTGATCGTATTGCGCTTCTGGGACGAAGGAGACTTCGGTGCACAGCGAGAAATCGCCCCTCACAGGTGTGAGCAAGCAATGTCCGTCGTCGCGGCGGAAGCCGTAGTGAGTGCCCTGCCAGAAATCGGTCTCGGGTTTGGTGCGTAGGGCAAGACCGTTTTCGTCGAAGGTCGTTGAGGCGGGTTCGTTGAACCAGTGAAACTCATTGGGGAGAGTGGAGAGTGTGGTGAAATTAAATTCGGTCATAAAAAACTTTCTACATGCTAGACTATTTTTTTAATACACTTAGTGGCTATTTAGTTGCATTAGGTTTTCTATCATTCTCGTGCGATTGATCGGCTTGATGTCGTCGACGATGTGTTCGCGCATGGCTTTACCGGAGTCGGTTTGTTGGGGGTAAGAGACAAAATCAAGTTTGATGCCGAGTCGATCGGCAACCCGTAGGGCCATGAGCGGCCAGACCACGCCGATGTCGCCGATGATGGGGACACTGCCTTCGTGACGGGCGAAGCCGGACATTTCCATGCGGAAAGGCACTTTAAACATTTTGGTTTTGGGAAGTCCATCGGCGATGGCTTGTTGGACGGCACTGTCGCCTTGCTCGGCTTGGTAGACGGCTTCAAGGGCCGGATCTAAATCCATGCGGATGATACTTTTGCCTTCGAGGGAGTAGCTGTATTCACCGTCCCATGCGGACCACATGCCGTGTCCTGTGTAGCGTTCGAGGGGGCCGTCGTGAATTTCTTGCGTAAGGGCCACAGCGGATTCGATGATAACGTCGGCCGAATCGAGCATTTTGGCGAGGCGAGTGGCGCGTTCGGCGATGCTGATACTGTCGCCGATGGCGAGGCCTGATTTTCCGCCCCCCACCAGTTGAGGAATGGTGACGATGACAGGCTTTTGATTGAGCGCGCCTTGACCGAGCATGGTTTTGGGGTCGGCACCAAGGCCTGCAACTTCTTCAAAGGACATGCTGTATTCGCGAGCGAGTTGACCAATTTCTTCGGAGAATTTTTCGATCCATAGGCCCATAGGGTAGCCGAGGTTTCCAGCGGCTTTAACGATGGTTTTACCGTCAGCAGCTTCGAGTTTTTGTATGAGGTCCTCGTCGACTTTCATATTGGCTCGCAAATTTTGGGCAACGTCCTCATCCATAACCGTTAATTCAAAATCATCGCCACGCGGGAGAAGGTCGGATTCAAGCCCTAGTGCCACACCGTTGCAGCGTTTGACTTTGTCGAGCGTGCCGCCCATTTCATGGGAGATGACCGCGGAACTGGTGGAGACCCCATCGATAATATCCAGGCGCATGAGTTCTGCGATGAGGGTAGTGACGCCTTCGTGTATGTTTGGGCCACTTCCGACAACTACGACAACTTTCCCGCCGTTTTCTTTTGCGGCGACAATGCGATCGACAGCGGTGTCGATGCGTGACTTCATCGTTTCGTCCAGATCATTGTAGAGTTGTTCCAATAATTCTTGATCCATTATAAACCTCTTTCTTTGAGCATGGCTTCGCCGCGCTGTAGGTCTTCTGGGGTATCGATGCTGAAGCCGCTGAAGGCTTGGTCGGTGCATTGGGTTTCGACTACGCGTATGCGTATGCCGTGTTCGAGCCAGCGGAGTTGTTCGAGTGATTCGACTTGTTCGAGGGTGGTTGGCGGTAGCGCTGCAAGTTTTATGAGCATGGCTTTGGTGTAGACGTACAGGCCTAGGTGCTCATAGACGCCATGTGGGGTATCGGTGTGCGGATATGGAATAAGTGAACGGGAAAAGTAAAGCGCGTCGCCTTGCAGGTTGCACACGGTTTTTACAAAGCCTGTGTCTAGATGATCAGCTTTGTCTTCAATGGCAGCCATAAGGGTGCAGAGTTCGAGGCTGGGATCATCAAGAAGGGGTTGTACGCCTTCCAAAACCATATCCGGATCGAAAAAGGGTTGATCGCCTTGGATATTGACGATGATGTCCGTGTCAATTTTTTCGGCAGCTTCCGCTAAGCGATCGGTCCCGCTGGGGTGGTCTGCGCGGGTCATGATGACCTTCCCGCCGAAGGCTTCGACGGCCTTTTGAATACTCTCATCTTCGGTTGCAACATAGACATCGTTTAAGGTGTCGGATAACAGGCAACGGTCATAGACATGCTGAATCATGGTTTTGTCGCCGAGTGGTGCTAAAGGCTTGCCCGGGTAGCGCGACGAGGCATATCGCGCGGGGATAATGCCTGAAATATGAGGTGCTGACATAGGAATTCCCAATCTATTTTCTCAACAAAGCAGAAAAGCAGGATAGCATATTGAATTGGGGAAATGTAGTGATTGGTTTCGTGCTGGTATTAATGGGGATTATGTAGAGCATCAATCTTTTTTCCACAACTAGATAGCTGATTTGATTTTCAGTGGTTTTCGTGTTAGTATCAGGGGCGAATAGGTGTCCTAGATGATCTGGAGTGGAGGGAGAAGGCGATGCTGGCTCGGGTGAAATCGTGCGCGGTACAGGGAGTCGAAGGAGTGTTGTTGGCTGTCGAGGTGGATAATTCCTACGGCACCAATCGTCAAACCATCGTAGGCCTGCCGGATATGGCGATTCGGGAGAGTCAAGAACGGGTATCTTCGGCCATCAAAAATTCAGGCTTTCGTTTTCCACAGGGCAATAATGTCATCAATTTGGCTCCGGCGGATATTCGAAAAGAAGGCAGTGCACTGGACTTGCCGATGGCGATTGGCTTACTGGCGGCATCTGGGCAAATTACTGCGGATCGTTTACAAGACTATTTATTGGTGGGTGAATTGGCCTTGGATGGGAGTTTACGTCCCGTTTCGGGGGCGTTGTGCATGGCCATCGCAGCGCGTGAGCATGGGATGACGGGGATATTATTACCGTTAGAAAATGCGGATGCTGCTGGGGTGGTACCGGGGATTGATATTTTACCGGTGAAAAACCTTCGGGAAGCGGTGGAATTCATGAATGGTGAAGATGCGTTGATGCCGCATCGTACTGACTTGGAACAAACAAAGGCTGCTCATCAAAATGGCGTCCTTGATTTTACCGATGTCAAAGGTCAGGAGCAGGTAAAGCGTGCGCTAAAAGTGGCTGCTGCTGGGGGACATAATATCTTAATGATTGGTCCGCCCGGAACGGGGAAGACAATGTTGGCTTCGCGTTTGCCGGGTATATTGCCGGACATGTCATTTGACGAAGCGTTGGAAACCACGCGTGTGTATAGTGTGTCCAATGTGCCTGCTGAACAACGAACTTTGGTAACGCAACGTCCATTCCGATCACCGCATCATACAGCGACGACGGTGGCGATTGTGGGCGGAGGAACGGGGCAAAGTCCAAATCCAGGTGAAGTGAGTTTGGCACATAATGGTGTGTTGTTTATGGATGAGTTACCGGAGTTTAATCGCGGGGCACTGGAGGCGATGCGACAGCCTTTGGAAGATGGTGTGGTGCACATCAGTCGTGCGATGTATTCGGTGAGTTATCCTTCGCGGATGATGTTGGTCGTGGCGATGAATCCCTGTCCATGTGGATGCCGTACAGACCCCAATCGCCAGTGTCGATGCAGTGCAGGGGAAGTTCAGCGTTATATTAATCGCTTATCGGGACCGTTGCTGGATCGGATTGATATCCATGTCGAGGTGCCGTCATTATCGTATGAAGAAATTGCTGGAGCAGAAGTGTCGGGTCCCACTTCTGCAGAAGTGCGGGAAGAAGTGCAGCAAGCCCGTGAGCTTCAGCGAGAACGCTTCGCGGGTAAGTATCAATGCAATGCTCATATTGATTCTCGCACAACCCGTGCACATTGTAAGATGTCTAAGGGAGCTGAATCGTTACTAAAAAGTGCGATTGAAACATTGGGGTTTAGTGCGCGGGCTTATGATAAGTTATTGCGGATTGGACGTACTTTGGCCGATTTGGATAAGTCTGAATGCATCGAGGATCAGCATATCGCCGAAGCTATACAGTATCGCTCACTGGATCGCAATCTGTTTTAAATGATGATAAAATCTTTATTTTTGAAACTTCTTGTGCGTGCGCAAACTTCATACCCATTTCGATTTCCATCATCATTTGTGTTGCCTTCGATGGTATAAAAAAATGTTGGTGTAGCTTGGGTTACAATTCCCGTGTGTATCCAGTCATTGTATGTTTTTCGGACAAGGAAAATTGATCCAGGTTCTAGTTTTACACCATTCTTTACGTCTTTTTCGGAAATGAAATACCCATCGGACTTGGCACTATACGCCAAGTTGTCACAAGAGGCCGAGATTTTAATGGGTAGTGGTATTCCCATGGTGTCACAGGATTGTTTTAAGATAAAGCTGATAAATCCTGCACACCAATATTGATTGGGGCCTTCTTTGCCATTCATGTACAAGCGCACCCAAGGCCCGCAATTGTCACCGCCCACTTCGATGGGGTGCTGTATGAGATGTTGACGTGCATACGCTATGACGAGTTGAGACAGGGTGCGTCCCTCCGGGGCAATCGGCTGAAGCGCTGATTGCATGGGTTTTGTCATAATGCTAAAGAGAGTTTGTGAAACTCTACCGCTAATAGGCAAATCACATTTCTGTTGAAATTGTTCGACAGCCGCTTTGGTTGCCGGGCCAAAGCGGGCATCAATACTGGTTCCACAGTCATTTAACACTAGCCATTCTTGAATCCAACGAACTTGGTTGCCTTGATCGCCTTTGCTATATGTTTTATCGAGTGTTGGTATAGACATAGGGTGATCAACTCCTATTCGTGAATATGGAAAGGAACAAGCTCGTCTATAACTATGCAAAGGTGTTGTGTAGGGGGAAGAATGTGAGTGAAGGGAATAGTTCAACCCTTTCTTTCCCGTAGGAAAGAAAGGCATTAGCCGGCTTTGTAAATTTGTCCAGCGTTGTTCACACTATCAAGAATAATAGTGCTTTGGTCTGATTCGTACATACGTGCATACAATTTGGCAACAATTGTCGCTTCACTGTAACTCCCAAAAACAGACATGGGTTGCCCTGCAATAATGAAGGTCCAGTACCCATACTGATCTTCCAAAGGCAAACTTTGTTCACGCGCAATATAGCGGTCAACATCAATTTGTATCGTGTTCATTTCCACCTCCTTTCTAAAAAAGTGTGTTTTTATACTTACTTATATAGTGCTCATGCATACCTTTTTAATGTATGGGGGAAGATAAAAGTTCCCTACAGTATTTTAGGGAGCAAGTATGAGCAATTGATTAGTGTCTAGTTAGAATATGTTTATAAAAAAACACCCTTGTTTATACCAGACAAGGGTGTTGCATAAATCTACTTTTTAGTGATGGTTTATTGTTTGTTCTTTTTACCCATCATGCGGGTGAGTCGCTTCGCCATGGGCAACTCTACGTCTTCTAGATCGGCGAATTTGAGTGCATTTTTGTCAAGTTGATTGGCTTGTACATTGGACCCTGCGAATTTGGTGTTCGTAAGTTCTGCCCCAATAAGGTTGGTGCCTTCTAGATTGCTGGAGGATAAATCGGCATCGGTGAGTACAATACCCGACAGATCCAATCCAGAGAGGTTTGCGCCTTGTAAATTTGCGGTATGGAAATTGGCCCCTCGGAAGCATGAACCTTGTAGGTTGGCTTGAACCATTTCCGCCCCTTGAAAATTTACACCAGTATAATCGGTGCGAATCATTTGTGCACCATTGAGGTTGGATTGGCTAAGATTCGCCCCAATGAGTCGAACTTTAGTGAGGTTCTGTCCTTTGAGGTCTGCTTTACGTAGGTCGGCAGATTGGAAATTGGTGTTGCCCAACACTGCACCCGATAGACTTGAACCGGCGAGCTTGGCGCTTTCGAGGTTGGCATTTTCGAGATTGGCCCCATGTAGGTTAATTCCGGAAAGATTTCCGCCTCGTAAGTCCACACCGGATAGATTAACGTTCAACATATCACCAAAGCGCAGATCCATGGAGCGTAAGTTTAAGCCTTCTGCTGGCATGCTTTCACGCCAGGTATTCCACACTCCAGCGCCTTGTTCGAGAATCATGATGGGACCACCAAGCACAGCATTTTCTTCTTTGCTGCGATCGCGCAAGGCGGGGGTGGCGCCGAGAACACCGGTTAAATTGGCTTTGACAAGTCGGGCAGTCTCCCATCCCTGAACGTTGGCCATAACCGTGGCTACCAAATTGGCTAGGGTAAAGTTCGCTCCTTTGACAGTACTTTGATTGAAGTTTACTGCGGCCATTAATGCTTCGGAAAAGTCGGCATCATCCAGTGCAGATTGTTGCATGACTACACGGATCATATTTGCACGGCAGAAAAAACCATTTCGTGCGTCTACACCATTCATGATAGCTTCGGTTAAATCGGCATCGTCAAAGTGTGTGCCATTTAATTTTGATCCGGTAAAGTCGCATTTTCGTAAATTGCGCTGATTAAAATCGGAACGTTGGAGGTTGCAATTTTTGAAGTTTACACCGTCGAGTTCGGCTTGGGTGAAATCTATGTTTTGCAGTGAGGCGCCTTCAAATGTGGCTCCTTGAAATCGTGTGCCGCTAACGTTGGATTCGTCTAATATAGCTCCATTGAAATTTGACCCGTGTGCATCGGCACCGACTAAGATGGAGCCGTTCATGTTTGCGCCACTAAAATCACAATCAAAGATGGCTGCGCGCCGTAATTCGACATGTTCTAAATTCGCATTACGGAAGTTCATGTGACTCATAATCGAGCCAGTTAAGTTGGCACTATCGAGGTTGGCTTCACTAAAATCGAGTCCACCTACCCGTGCCTCGCTCATGTCGATTCCATCGAGTTTGGTGTTGGTGAGGATGCAATTACGCATATCGGCAAAGTGCATACGCGCGTTACTTAGCGAAGCATCGGTTAAATTGGCCCCGCGCAATTGTGCTTCATAAAGGTTTGCACCGCTTAAATCGGCTCCGGTTAAATCGGTTCCATTGAGATGGGCTTCATATAAATTGGCGTCAGAGAGATTTACCCCCTGAAGGTCAAGTTTATCCAGTTTAGCCCCTGATAAGTCGACTTTTTGATAGCTACCGGGTCCGCGCCATGAATTCCACTCCTTAGCACCCAGTCTAATCACTCGCATACATTCTTGATCGGCCATAGTAATCCTCGTGTAATTTGCACTATTATACAAGCCAATGTTAAAAAGAATCAGTAGATAAATCAATATTTTAAAAAAGAGGCGGTTTTACGTGAATAAAGATATCGAGCATATCCAAACAGTTTTACAGCATGCGCGTCATCAAGTGGGGAAAGTGATTATAGGGCAGAAAGAAGCGATTGACCGCGCTCTCATTGCTATTTTCACGGGTGGGCATGTGTTATTGGAGGGAACGCCGGGGGTTGCTAAAACCTTGATGGTGCGGACAATTGCCCAATTATTGGGCTGTGATTTCGACCGGGTTCAGTTTACCCCTGATATCGCGCCGGATGATATTATCGGGCAGAAAATATTTAATCCGTCGACCAATGATTTTACGTTGGTTAAAGGACCTGTGTTTACGACATTTTTACTGGGCGATGAAATTAATCGTGCACCGGCGTTAACTCAGTCGGCCATGTTGCAAGCTATGCAAGAGCATCAGGTCACTATTGACCGTACCACGTATAAGCTGGATGAGAATTTTACGGTGTTTGCCACGCAAAACCCGACAGATTATGAGGGGACATTTAGCTTGCCAGAACCTCAATTGGATCGATTCTTATTTAAAATATCGATGGATTATCCCACGGCTGAGGAAGAGTATCGAATTGGGGAAATGACAATATCGCCTAAGACGCCTGAACAAATGGTGGAGAGTGGGGTGATCGAACCTATCTTAACGTCTGAACGTCTGGCGGCTTTGAGGAAAGCCTTAATTGGCGTGACGATGCCGCCTGAGTTGATTTCATATGCCGTAGCGATTACTCAACGGTCGCGATCGCATAATGCAATTAAATTGGGCGCTGGTCCGCGTGCAACACAAGCATTGTTGTTGTCTAGCCGAGCGAAGGCTACTTTGGAAGGTCGTGATTATGTGACTCCTGAAGATGTCCAGGCAATGGCGATGGCTTGTATGGAGCATCGGATTATCTTGCTGCCTAAGTTTGTGGTAGAAGGCTTAACCGCTGAAGAGACCATTAAGCACATTCTACAGAGTGTGAATGTGCCGCGTAGCTAAGGGACATTCGCCTATTCATATAACCAGTAGGGGAGGATCGGTGTGGCGAAAAAGCGCAATCGAATAGTTGTGCTGATGGGCATCGTTCTGCTGGTTGCAGGCGGACTGTTGTTAATTGGGTGGCCGCAAAGGGTTTTATTGGCGAGTAGCCTTGAGCGCACCTTGGGTACGGGGGTGAAAGTAGAGGGCGTGTCTATTTTTGGGGCGCTGGACTGTGATTCGGTGACTATCTATGATGAGATGGACAAACTTCATGAGACCCCTTTTGCTAAATTGAATGGTATATCCGTCGAGTATGATCTTGATGCGAAAGATGGCCGGAAAATTCCTCAAGTGCGCATTGATGAATTATACCTTTTCCCTAAGGCGTCGGATACAACAGAACCGAATTATCAGTTTCTACTTAACTTATTAGAGGGTGAAACCACTTCGGATGATGTTACTTGGATTCCAAAGCATATCACTATCAAAAAGCTTGCGGTAGCGGGGCATTGGCAAGACGATTTCATTGAACTGCCCGCGATGCATTTAAATGCATCAATCCAGGCCATTGATACAATCGGGGTAAACATTATGTTTATTGATGCCCGAAAAATCGATGCATGGTCTGGGAAACTTTCTATTAATACCGAAGAGGATACAGTGTGGGGGATGGCTAAAGATCTGCGCGTGCACCTTAATGGGGAGATGTGGAATCCTATTGCACAATATTTTATCGATGAACCACACATCGATTTCGAGAAAATTTC
>CALLLL010000277.1 GCA_938082445.1 uncultured bacterium | reverse complement strand
GACAGGTGATAACTACACCATCTATAGTGTTCGCTGGCCTGTATTTCCCGGTGTGCATGGGGAAGGATTGCTTGTAGAGCCTAAAGGTGATGCTGTAGCTTCTGTCGTTCTATTACCAGATTGCGATCAGAACCCTGAGACCTTGGTCGATATCGATTCGAGTACCCAAGACCTTCGACCCTATGCATTACAAATGGCTAGCTCGGGCTATCGTATCATTATCCCCACTCTCATTAACCGCGACAATACATGGTCCGGCACCCCCGGTGTACGCATGACCAGTCAGCCTCATCGCGAATTTATTTATCGTGGTGCTTATGAAATGGGCCGACATATTATCGGCTATGAAGTACAAAAGGTTCTGTCGGCTATTGATTGGTTGGAAGAACAATCTGCCGACTCCCCCATTGGTGTCTACGGCTACGGTGAAGGTGGACTGTTGGCATTATATACCGGGGCACTGGATACTCGCGTGGATTCAACCATGGTATCAGGCTACTTCGGACCAAAAGACAATTTATGGGAAGCACCTATTTACCGAAATGTATGGGCCTTGCTGAACGACTTCGGCGATGCTGAACTGGCCACAATGATTGCGCCACGCAAATTTGGAATTGATCCTGCAACCCCACCAGCCATCACCGGACCGCCAATAACTAAAGGGCGATCTGGTGCAGCACCTGGAAAAATAGACGCCCCAAGCAAGGAAAATATTTGGGATGAATTAACCAAAACGATCTTCATACGAAATATGCCACCCGATACTCGCTGGGCTGGACAATCAGGCGTACCTACGTCCGCCCCCTTTAAAAAGGCTTCTGTTCGACATTTTCATCTTAGCCTTGATACGTCTTCCGAATTATCGACATCAGTCAAACCGCCTAATATCACCGGTCCTCTTCCCGATCCACAAGAAAGGATGAAGCGACAGTTTCATGAACTTCTGAACTGGACCAAGCATATCATGGAAGAAGGTCCATTCATGCGGGCTAAACTATGGGAAAAAGTAGATGCAAAATCAGTGGATACATGGGTGAATAGCACGAAAGAATACCGTAGCTTTTTCCATGAGGAAGTGATTGGGAAACTGCCTAAACCTACGATGCCTTTCCATCCGCGCACACGCATGACCCATAAAACGGACAACTACACAGGATACGAAGTAGTACTGGATGTGTACGAAGATGTTTTCGCCTATGGTACCTTCCTCGTCCCTAACGATATTAAGCCTGGTGAAAAGCGACCCGTAGTGGTGTGTCAACATGGACTTGAAGGGCGCCCTCAAGAAATTACCGACCCGACAATCAACAGCCCATATTATGAACAATATGGCCATAAATTAGCAGAGGAAGGCTTTATTGTTTATGCCCCACAAAATCCCTATATTGGTAAAGATCACTTCCGCACCGTACAACGTAAAGCCAATCCACTTAAGTTATCGCTGTTTTCCTTCATCATAGAACAACATCGCCAAACCTTAGCATGGCTTAGTTCGCTGCCTTATGTTGACCCAGAACGAATTGCTTTTTATGGGCTGAGCTACGGCGGCAAAACAGCCATGCGTGTTCCTGCGATTCTAGAGCAATATTGCCTTTCCATCTGCTCAGGAGACTTTAACGAATGGATCTGGAAAAATGTTTCCACTCGTCGCATCTATAGTTATATGTTTCACGGTGAATATGAAATGTTCGAATGGAATATGGGCAACACCTTGAACTATGCAGAGATGAGCTGGTTGATATGTCCACGCCCATTCATGGTCGAACGCGGTCATGGGGACGGCGTGGCACCTGACGAATGGGTGGCTTACGAATATGCGAAGGTGCAGCGGCGCTATGATCTTTTAGGAATTGGCGATGAAGCGACTATAGAGCACTTCAATGGACCACACAAAATTCACGGCGTGGGCACATTTGAGTTTCTTCATGAGAAGCTGAATTTCCCTTAGTCCAACTTGTATACTGTTCCGATACGTTTCAATTGCATTACACAAGGAGCCTTACCATGAACACCCAGGACGCTATTACACAACGCCGTTCCGTAAAACACTATGACCCTGAACACCGATTCACCGATGAAGAATTTAATACACTTTTTTCACACGCACTGCTTTCACCCACTTCCTTCAATATTCAAAATTGGCGTTTTGTCAATGTAACCGATCCTGAGTTACGCAAAAATATACGAGCCGCTGCATGGGATCAAGCGCAGGTAACCGATGCTTCAATATTACTCGTCATGTGTGCAGACATAAAAGCATGGGAAAAAGACCCGGGCCGCTATTGGGCAAATTCGGGCCCCCAAGCACAAGATATGATCGTTCCAATGATTGATGCATTTTATCGCGACAAAGAGCAATTGCAGCGCGATGAAGGTCTACGCTCCACCGGTATAGTCGCCCAGACACTCATGCTCACAGCAAAATCTATGGGATACGACTCTTGTCCGATAATCGGTTTCGATCCTGATTCTGTGGCCAAAATCATCCAATTGCCTGAAGATCATATGGTCTGCATGTTATTGGCAATTGGAAAATCCACACGTGAGGCCAATCCACGTGGCGGTCAATTACCATTAGAAGAAGTATTGATTGAAAACCAATTCCCTACCAATTAAGATTAAAAGAGAGGTGCAGTGATCAATATGAGACATTCGATTTCTTTATTTTTTGTCGCATTTCTCTGGCTTTCACCAATTCTGTATGCGACTGCGGAAGAAAGCGCTCCGACTAACACCATTCGATTAAC
>CALLLL010000276.1 GCA_938082445.1 uncultured bacterium | reverse complement strand
AAGCCACCTTTTCATCATGCATGCTACTTAGGCGCAACATCAGCCCAGAATGGTGTGTCCACTCCACACAGCGTTTTGACAGATGGTTTAAAATTGCTGCTCACCAGTCGACACCAGTCGAATCACCCTGCTCAGGCATATTCGTTTGTAACATACTGATACATTCACTGAGTCCACACAAACTAATTTCATATACCGCACTATCAATATCGGCTAGAGCAACACCGTTGTGGTTCATGGCAAAGAAGCTATACGGCCCATTTTGTTTTCGTGCAACTAACGATTTAAGGAAGCAGTGTTTTTCAGCAAATGCAGATGCTGCAAGATCGATCACGCGATCCAATTCAGTCCAAAAGTTCCCCCCATCGTTTATGGCATATACCAACTTGGGCATGTTTATTGTAAGACATTGGGAAACAATATCCCTAGCTTGCATGGTTTCTTCTTGAAATGGTAACAAAAGTGATGAATGTTCACTGCATAGTTCAATCGGCAACGGACTTGACAAAACCATGTGAATGAGCTCGTTATAAGCCGTAGCGCTAAGATCATCTTCCCTGGTCAAGGTCGCAATCGGAATGGGAATATTAATCGAATTTTGATATTGCGCATAGACCTGCATAAATACCAAAGCAAAGTCCTGAGCAGTACGGGTATAGGATTCATATGTTTTACCGGTATACGCTCCATTGGGACCAATGGCTTCGACACCTTGCAATTCCGCTGGAGTGTCCCAAGCTATACCCAACTTAACAATTGCACATTCTTCCTCAATCCGAAGAGTCTGCAATGACTGAATCAGTGTTTCAGATACATCGCGTAAAGCGGTTTCATCAAATTCTACAAGATATGGCGCTAATGTGTAGTTGATAGCTTTCCAAACAAGAGCATGTGAACAATACCCTTCAATAAACCGGGTACTGATCACCAGATCGTCGATCAGGGCATGGATTTTTCGCGCTGGATCACTTGCTGCAGCATTACTGTGCGCCAGAGCCCCTTTACTTTTAACAATATCAGGATACAGCGACATCGTATGCAATCGCTCCACTTGATGCAGTGCATTTAAGTGTATCGAGCCCTTTTGATGAGCCTCAGCAACCTGCTCATTAAATAATGATTGAAGAGAATAGATTTCTTTGGTGTATTGCCCGAGCATGCGATCGGTATCAAGTGGAGTAAATTGACGAGTACTCGAAAAACAAGAAGCACTCAGGGTGCGTTCAGTGACTTTTACATCAACTTCTAGATTAATCGTATCGGGTTCAATTTCGAGAGTCGCGTGATCCCGTATAGCTTGTCGAGTGAGTTCCACCACCAAGCCTTGAGCCGGAGCTTCAATGGCCAGCGATTGCAACTGTTGGTGAACGGTGTCGCTTAAGGCTTTTCGGACAGATAACGGCACTTCGCACCGTATACATTCATTCTGAATAACCAATTCAGGTTCAATCTCTTCAGTGACGGCGCTTCGCTTCCAATGCCAATCGCGCAAAGGGGCATCTTCAACCCCATCACCTTGTAAAAGTTGTTGGTGTTTATCATGTTGCTCACGGAAGTGTACATAGGCTAACGCAATGCGTTCATAGCCCATTTCTACCAACACCCGCTCAATGGCTTCAGCGACATGGGCCACACTCAGGCCCTTCATCCGAGTTTGCTGAATTAAATAAAGTGTAACACTAGAAGCTAAACTTCGTGCTAACGCCTCATCATCGACACCAATACTTTTTGCTGCATGATGGATGGACTGCACGACTTTATCGGAATCGTAATGTTCGTTGCGCTTATCGCGCTTGGTGATGGCATTGAGCGCAGGCGTTTCCATATCCGATTGTGTACCGGGAACGGAAAGTTGAATATCCAACAACCCTTGCTGGGGTGGATGTATCCAATGCGGCTGTTTCATGAGAAGAGTTGACCTTTCGAAATGGGGACGTACCGCCTAGGTCAACATACCTTTGAGTTCATTCATGAATTCATTGAGATCTTTGAACTGTCTGTAAACTGAAGCAAAGCGGACATAGGCCACTTCATCGATATTTTTCATCTTATGCATCACCACTTCACCAATTTGATCAGTAGTAACTTCATGATCGGTCGAACTAAAGAGCTTACGCTCTACTTCATCAATCAATGCTTCGACTTGGTCGAGAGTAACCGGACGTTTTTCGATGGCTTTCAGGATACCCGCTTTCAATTTCCAACGATCAAAGGTTTCACGGCTGCCGTCTTTCTTAAGTACTGTTTGAGCAATTTCTTCGATGCGCTCATAGGTCGTATATCGACGTTCACAGGAAAGACATTCCCGGCGGCGACGTATGGCTTCCCCGTCTTTGGATGAACGAGAATCGACAACTTTTGCATCGGTGTTATTGCAGAATGGGCAGCGCATAGTCAGGCGTATCCTTTTCGTGTTTTGCTGAAATTGATTGGGTATTGTATCACAATATCTGGCAATTTAGTAGCTTATATCCAACAAACTATACCATATGCATGCAAATTTTGTACTCCATCGCTTCGTGGAACTGTAAAAAAGCATAAAAGCCCCTCCGTTTCAGGATAAAAATACAATGAACCATTGAAATAGTCCTTTTTAATTCTGTAGAGTTTGCGTTTAACTTTGATCAAAATGGTTATTATCACATAAAGGTTTTTTCTATGAGCAGCTGCGTGAACTATTCAAAACACAACAATATTGGCATTATCACAATAGACTCTCCGCCTGTTAATGCTTTAGGGCATGCAGTACGCCAAGGATTGCTTGATTGTTTTATAGAGGCCAACGATGACAATTCGGTAGTGGCTATCGTTCTGATATGTGATGGGCGCACATTTATTGCAGGAGCAGACATCTCTGAATTTGACAAGCCATTAGCTGAGCCCGGACTTCATGCCACATTGGATGCCATTGAAGGGTGTTCCAAGCCTGTATTTGCAGCAATCCACGGAACAGCATTGGGTGGAGGTCTTGAAGTGGCCTTAGCCTGTCATTATCGCTGCGCTATCCCATCAGCGAAATTGGGGCTTCCAGAAGTTCACTTGGGACTCATCCCCGGAGCAGCGGGTACACAACGCCTCCCCCGCGTTGTTGGAGTGCAACAGGCCTTAAAGATGATCACATCAGGTATTCCCATTAATGCGGAAGAAGCACACAAGCGTGGCTTAGTGGACCAGGTTATAGAAGGTGATTTACTCGATGGTGCAATCGCGTTTGCAGAGCAAGTAACAAGTGAAAACCGACCACTAGTAAAGGTTCGCGATCTGAATGAAAAGGTCTCCGGTGTGGACATGGAAATCTTTGCCATTACACGCGAAAAATTAGCAAAGACACGCCCGAATTTTGAAGCCCCGCAAGCATGTGTGGATGCGGTAGAAGCAGCCTGTACCTTAACATTCGATAAAGGGTGTGAAAAAGAAGGTGAAATCTTCATGAAGTTGATGAATGGCGACCAATCCAAATCTCAACGCCACATTTTCTTTGCCGAACGCACAGCCGCTAAGATTCCAGATGTCCCAAAAGATACCGAAGTAAAAGATATTCAGCACGTAGCCGTATTGGGGGCAGGTACGATGGGAGGCGGCATAGCCATGTCATTGGTGAACGCCGGATACCCAGTAACTTTGTTTGATAACGATGAAAACGGCCTAGATCGTGGCATGGGCAACATTCGCAAAGTGTACGGTAGCTCTGTTAAAAAACGCCGCTTGACTCAAGAACAGGCCGATACATGCATAGCCTTAAT
>CALLLL010000275.1 GCA_938082445.1 uncultured bacterium | reverse complement strand
AGGAAATGTTCAATGTCTGACACCCCACCCCCCGAGTCCAATCGATATTACGCCGTTGAATACAATAATCTCGTCTGGGAACTTCTCGTTCGTGAAAACCGCTCCCCCGAAGAAGACGAAATGATGATACACGGCGCACATGCTTCCTATTTACATTGGCTTACCGCGGGAACCGAGCTCAATCGACAGCGCGGTGCTTGGCTCCTCGCCCGTGTCTATGCCGAACTGTCCAATGGGACGATGGCCCGGAAGTTTGCCGATCAATGTTACGACCTTACCCAAGCCCATGCAGACGTTATGGAAGAATTCGACAAACCCTATGCACTAGAAGCAATGGCCCGATCCCACGCCATCGCCGGCGAATATGAAGATGCCAAGTTATTTTATGAACAACTCAAACTCGCCATCGAAACCATCGAAAACCCCAATGATAAAGAGCTGGTACAATCCGATGTCCACTCCGGAAACTGGGGCGAATTCAATATTTAACACGACTCATAATAAAGGGCCATCCATGAAATCATCATTCTGTACAATCGCAATCTTCTTTATAACAATCCTGACTTCCCTTGCCCACGCGCAAGAAAAATCGCAAGCAGAGCTCGATTGGGAAAAACAAGTCGGCCCCAAAGGCATGAAGAATGCAGCGTATGCCTATGTCAAAGACGATCCGACCCTTCCGCGCGTTCTCCTCATCGGCGATTCTATATCTATTGGCTATACTCCATAAGTACGCGAACTCCTTGAAGGAAAAGTAAACGTCCACCGCATTCCCCGAAACGGCTCCAGCACCCAGGCCGGTCTAGACAACTTAGATAAATGGCTCCGAGGCGAACAATGGGATGTCATCCACATCAACTGGGGACTTCACGATTTGAAATATATGAAGGGTAATAAACTAGACCTCAATGGCAAACAAGTCACCGAAACAGCCCAATACCGCAAAAACCTTGTCGAACTCATCACCCGACTCAAAAAAACCAAAGCAACCATCATCTGGTGCATGACCACCCCCGTCCCTGAAGGATCCAATGGTCGAAAACACGGCGATGCTGCCCATTACAACACCATAGCTCGAGGCGTTATGATTCAACACGACATCATGATTAACGAACTCCATCGATACATTAGCCCGACACTCGAACAACATCAACGCCCTGCTAACGTTCACTTCACCCCAGAAGGCTCAAAACACCTCGCGAAAAATGTAGCCAAACACATCAACAAAGCCCTCAATAAATAAGCCCAACACCAATCTGCTTTTTTGCACTGGACATTCCTGTATTTAAGCCGTTATTCTAAGAATTCACGGCACTTTGCTGCCGTAACTGGCTGCAATACCACAGGAGATGTGTAGATGAACCCAGCGGAATCCGAATCCCAATCATTGTCCCGGCGACAATTTATCAAAACAGCTACTGCCGGAGTCGCGGCTACAGCCCTCGCTTCACAAAGTGCCGTGGCACAAGACAAAAATTTTAGCCTCAACTACATCCTTTCTTCTTGCATGTACGGCGAACTTTCCCTCGACGAAGTGCTCCCCGAAGTCCACAAAATCGGTGCCACTGAAATCGATCTCTGGCCACGAAGTCACGGAAATCAACGCGAACAAATTGACGCAATGGGCCACGATGCTTTCCTCGAAAAAATGAAAAAGAACAACGTCACTTGTGGCATGACCACCCGCTACGATTACGGCCCCTATAAACTCCAAGAAGAAATGAAAATTGTTCAAAAACTGGGCGGGAATTGTATCGTCTGCGGTTCACGCAATGCCCCCGGAGATACGCTCAAAGCCCAAGTCGCCGCCTTTGTCGAAAACATGAAGCCGCACATCGAAGTTGCTGAAGAAACTGGCGTTACCATCGCTATCGAAAATCACAGTAACGCGCTCATCGAATCGCCCGACTCTCTACGCTACCTAGCCGACATGTCCCCCTCTAAAAAACTCGGCATCGCTTATGCCCCCTACCATCTTCCTCAAGACCCCGAACTCCAAGCCAAGCTCATCACTGATATCGCTCCAGCCCTCACTCACTTCTATGCATGGGAACACGGGATGGGCTGCCACAAAAAAATCCCAAAAGCACAGGAAATGCAGCAACTTCCCGGCTATGGTCCGCTCGACTTTGGCCCCATAATCAACGCACTCAAGGCCATCAACTTTACCGGGCGCACCTCTATATTTATGCACCCAGTACCCCGCGGCATTCCTATTCTGCCTACTGCAGCCGAATCCACTCAAGCAATAAACCGCTCACGCGAGTACCTACAAACCCTTATCGATGGCCGACTTGTCGGACAGCAAATACAGTAAAGGAAAATAAAACATGCCTTTTATATCCGTCATAATAATTCTAGCCATCATCCTTATCGTTATAGGATTAATGTTTGTTAAATAAATTTCATTTAACCATCAGGAGTACCTCATGAACAGCAACAAAGTATTGATCATCGTCGGTGACGCCACCGAAACCGTCGACACCCTCTATCCCTTTTACCGCCTTCAAGAAGCCGGCTTCACACCCGTTGTCGCCGCGCCCGAAAAACGTAAATACCAAATGGTCCTCCATGAAGTGAAACCCGGCTGGACCATCACTAAAGAATGGGAAGGCTACTCCATCGACGCTGACATTGCCTTCGACGATGTTAAGCCAGAAGAATACGCAGGCATTATGTTCTCCGGCGGTCGCGCACCCGAATACATCCGCGATCACCCTGCCCTCATCGCCATGACCAAATACTTCTTCGAGAAAAACATGCCGATCGCCAGTGTATGCCATGGCGTCGAAATCCCCGCCCGCGCCGACTGCGTCAAAGGCCGTCGCATGGCCACCGTACCCAAATGCCAATTCGATCTCGAAATCTGTGGCGGCACTTTCGTCAACGAACCCTGCGTCATCGACGGCAACCTCATCAGCGGTAGAACCTTCCACGACAACGGATCCTACGTCGGCCCCTGGATCAAACTCCTCGAAGAAGCCCGCGACAATGCATAAACTCGCAACTCTCTGCACAGGACTCGCTTTGGGTTTCATGACTTTCGCCCACGCCCAATCCGCCCCCATCGTGGTCGGCTTCGAACGCCTCTATGAAGCCCAAGGTCAACCCACCGCCCAACAAGGCCGCGTCCTCCTCGGCGAACTCGGCTGCACCGCCTGCCACGAGGCGCCGGAGGCCATGAACATCAACCACAAGCGCGGACCAAGCCTCGAAAACATCGGCGCACGAATACACCCCGATTACTTATATGCTTGGATAAAAAGCCCACATGAATTAAAACCCTTCACCACCATGCCCAATCATCTGGCCTACGATACGGACCCCGCTCAACAAATGGGTGCAAGGTATTTAACATCCTTTCTCTTGAGCCGCAGTGAAGCCTTTGTGCCCGACGAAAAAGAGTCTGATGCAGCATCCATTGAACGCGGTAGCGCACTCTTTCACTCCATCGGATGCATAGCCTGTCATACGCCTCAAAAATCCCCCAGCATGTCCCACAATTCCATCGAGGACGAAACCACTTCTGCCGTCACTCAAACCGAAGTAAAACTACCCAGCGTCCCTCTCCCCGATTTACGCGCAAAAACCAACCGGGCTTCATTAACCCAGTTTTTATTAGAGCCGCATGCCTTGCGTCCATCGGGCCGTATGCCCAATATGAAGCTCAGCCAGAAAGAAGCCGAAGATATTGCAGCGTATTTACGCGCACCAAACAACGACTTAAAAGAACTCCCTAAAATTGACCTGACTAAAAAAGACTCTAACTTTGGGAAGCATTCCATTCAAAAAGGCGAAAAACTCTACAACCTATTCGGCTGTGTCGCTTGCCACGATCAAGAAAAATGGAAAACGGATGCCCCACCCTTAATCGCTGAAGAGAAAGGCTGCCTATCCAACAAGCGAGTCCTGTTGGCACCCGTCTACAATTTAGATCAACGGCAAATCGACGCCATAAAACTCGCCCTAACCGCCACTGATGCCCCCACACCCGCTGAAACACTCGATAACAAACTCGCTGCGCTCAACTGCTACGCCTGCCACGAACGCAACGGTGTTGGTGGAATTGAAGCCGGACGCTATCCTTTTTTTCAAGCCACCCTCGAAGCCGACCTGGGCGACGAAGGCCGCATCCCCCCAACCCTCACCGGAGTCGGTGCAAAGCTTACTGAAAAAGGCCTGCGCGACATGCTCGTTGAAGGCCACGGCGTTCGTCCCTACATGGCCACGCGCATGCCACAATTTGGTGAAGCCCAAGTCGCTGATCTTGTTCAAGCATTCCTCGAAGTCGATAAGAATCCCAACCCTATCCCCACCAACGTCACTGGACTCGAACACCATCAACGCTCCCGCTACGGTCGCACTCTCATGGGTACTGAAGGCCTCGGTTGTGTCTCATGCCACAACCTTCACGGCACCCCTTCCCTAGGTATTCCCGCCATCGATTTAGCCACCGTCACCGAACGTTTACAACCCACCTGGTTCAAGCAATACCTCCTCGACCCAGCCGCCCTACGCCCCGGCACACGCATGCCCAACTATTTTGAGGACAATAAAAGTCCCTACACCAAACTTTGGAAAGGCGACGCCGGAAAACAAATCGAAGCCATCTGGATCTACCTTGAGCAAGCTCACCCCGGCCTGTTACCCGTCGGCATGGAACAAAGCGACGACTACGAACTCGTCCCCACCGACGCCCCCATCTTACTGCGTACCTTTATGGAAAATGTCGGCGCACAAGCCATCACCGTTGGAAACCCCGAAGGGGCACACTTTGCCTACGATGCCCGACATGCCCGCTTAGCCCTCGCTTGGCGTGGACAATACATCGACGCCAAATCCACATGGGCCGATCGCTTTACCCCCTTCGCCAATCCCTTGAGCGAAGACCAATACACCCTACCCGAAGGCATGCCCATCGCCGCAATCAAAGCTCCGCAAGATGCCTGGCCTATTTTCATTGGCGAAGCTGCTGGGTACACTTACAAAGGCTACCGACTAAACGAAGCAGGTATCCCCACATTCCTATCCACTCTCACTGTCGGTGACGAAATCATTTCCATCGAAGAAACCATCACCGCAAACAAAGACCAATCTCTGCTGCGCTCCTTCGTCATCTCGGGCAACATCCATAATCCACTCTACATCCGACGGTTGAAAGACGGCAAAGCCGAGCGTCTACTCATTTCACCTTCGGCCAACCCAAGCAAAGTTCAATGGACAGTCTCATGGTAAAATTTTTCACAACACTCCTCCTCTGCACCCTTTGCATCTCCGTCTTCGCCGAAGATGAAAACGATTACTACCCACTGATCACTATTCCCACCCCCAAAGAAGTCCCCTTCGAAGTTGGTGGGCTCGAGTTACTCCCCGACGGTCGCATGGTCGCGGCTCTCCGCAAAGGCGAAGTCTGGATTGTCGACAAAGCTTACGGCGATCCAAAAGAAGCCACCTTCAAACGCATCGCCAATGCCCTTCACGAACCCCTCGGTTTACTCGTTGATGGCGACGATCTCCTCACCACCCAACGCTCCGAAGTCACTCGCCTACGCGACACCAACGGCGACGACATCATCGACGAATACCTCGCCGAAGCCAAAGGCTGGGGCGTCTCCGGCAATTACCACGAATACGCTTTCGGTCCCGAACGCGACGGCCAAGGCCGCCTTTGGATCTCCCTCAACCAAACCATGGGCCCCCTCATCGTCAAAGACAACACCTGGCGCGGATGGGGCGGCACCATCGAAAACGGAAAATTCGTGCCCCGTGCCGTCGGCATGCGCTCCCCCTGCGGCCTTGGCGCCAACGCCCAAGGCGACATGTTTTACTCCGACCAGCAAGGCCAATTCAATGCCACCGGAACCCTGCACCATTTGCGCGACGGTGTCTTTTTCGGACTCACCGATTCCCTACCCGACACCAAACGCCCCGACTCCCCCATTCCAGACCCCGGTGAAATCACTGCCAACGTCCCCATGGCCGAAGCCCTCGAAAAAAATCCATTACTCAAGCCCCCCGCCGTCTGGTTTCCCTACCGCAAAATGGGCATGAGCGCCACCGACATTGTCTGCGATCAAACCGGCGGAAAATTCGGCCCCTTTGAAAACCAACTCTTCGTCGGCGACTTCACCATGGCCCTCATCAACCGCGTCTACCTTGAAAAAGTCGACGGTGAATACCAAGGCGCCTGCTTCCCCTTCCGCAAAGGCCTCCAATCCGCGGTCGTCCGCCTCTGCTTTGGCAAAGACGGCTCCCTCTTCGCCGGAGAAACCAACCGCGGCTGGAACTCCACCGGACGCACCTCCTACGGCCTCGAACGCCTCGTGTGGTCCGGCAAAACACCCTTTGAAATAAACACCATGCAAGCCCTCCCCGACGGATTCCGCTTAACCTTCACCCAACCCGTCGATCCCAAAACTGCCCAAGACCCTAAATCCTACACCCTCTCCAGCTACACCTACACCTACCACCGAAACTACGGCTCCGAAGAAATCGACACCGCCCCCCACAAAATCACCAACATCCAAGTCAGCGACGATAACCTAAGCGTCACCCTAAAAGTCGACAACCTCCGCGCCACCTACGTCCACGAACTCCACGCCCCAGGCCTCCGCAACCAAGACGGTAAAGCTCTTCTCCACCCCGAAGCCTACTATACCTTGAATAAAATCCCGAAAAACTAGCAATAAAAAAGGACCTCCAAAAATGAGCATCATGCACCGCCTAATGGGCAACGCTGTCCAACTCAACGAAGACCAAATTGTCGACGAAGTCGGCGACATCTTCGCCGATCACGAAGACGTCCAAATGGCCTTCAAACTCGTCCGCGACATGTACGTATTCTCCAACATCCGCCTCATTCTCATCGACAAACAAGGCATCCGGGGCAAAAAAGCCCAATACCTCTCCATCCCTTATAAAGCCATCACCAGCTTTTCCGTCGAAACCTCCGGCACCTTCGACATGGACTCCGAACTCAAAATCTGGATCTCCGGTCAAGATATCCCCGTCTCCCGCACCCTCAAAAAAGGCACGGATGTTCTCGCCATCCAAGCCATGCTCGCCAGCTTTGTCTGTAAATAAAATCTCAAGTCGTTTATAATACCCCAATGAATCAAAACGCTCCAGCATACGCTCCCGAAATTCCCTGGTGGAAAGTCGCATTCTTCACCGCCTGCGCAGGCGGTATGGGCTGGGGCATCCGCGGACAATTCGGCCACGAAAACGGCGCCATGATCGCCGGATGTCTCGTCACGCTTACCCTCTGTTTCCTCCTCGCCCGAAACCTCCCCATCCAACACCAAGTCCGCGCCGCCGCACTCGGCATCATCGCCATGGGCTGGGGCGGGTCCATGTCCTACGGTGAAACCGTCGGCCTCACCCACGATACCAATCTCCACAACCTTGTCGAAGGCGGCATCAACTGGGCCGCACTAAAATGGGGCATGCTCGGACTCGGCATCAAAGGCGGAATTTGGATCAGCTTCTTCGGACTCATGCTCGGCATGGGCCTTAGCGGAAAACGCTACACCCTCAAAGAAATGTTCGTCCTCATGTTCTGCGCCCTCGGCGCTTACTACCTCGGCATCAACTCTATCAACCACCCATTCGAACCCTTCCCCCTCGACTCTCCCGATCGCGCCCTCCCTTACATATATTTCTCGGACCATTGGCGCTGGGAACCCATCAGTCAAATCAAACCCCGCTATGAAAACTGGGGCGGCATGCTGCTCGCGCTCATCCTCGTATTCATCTTCGCCACCTGGTGGAAAAAAGATACACTCGCCCGCAACATGGCCTTCTGGGGCCTTCTCGCTGGCGGACTCGGTTTCCCCGGCGGACAATGCGTCCAAGCCTATCACCAACTCATTGATGGTTCCTACTCCACAGGTATATGGCCCTTCCTTTCCATGAACTGGTGGAACGCCATGGAAACCACATTCGGCTGCATCATGGGAAGTATCATCGGACTTGGGTTTTGGTTCAATCGTAAAAAAATTGGTGCATCCCTGACCACCGAAGAACTCACTGTTCCCCGCGAACGGCTCCCCATACCCGCCGAAACCCTTCTCCTATTCCTTCACCTCACCCTCATCGGCTGTCTTGAATTTTACTATATCGAAACCATTGACCAACTGTATGATCTCGGTCTTGTCATGGGCCTTATCCCCATCGCTCTCATCTTCGGTGGACGCATCGGACCCTACATGGTCATCTACCCTATCATCCTGCAAACCATTGCCGGAAAAACCGTACGTGATGTTGTCTATAAACAAATCACCCTCGAAGACGGCACCAAAGAACGCATCTACAACGAAGCCGCTACCCTCAATCTACCCTTCATGGAAGAAGCCATCCACCTCCCCTTCGCACTCGGCTGGTTCCTCTACTTTATTCTCCCCATGAGCATCGCCCTCTTCAGCGCCATTCATTTCTACAAAAAGCACCAAACAGTCCAAACCGATTCCCGCTTCGCCGGATACGCCCTACTCACCATGGGCTGGATATTCTTCTCCCTCAACTTTGCTTTCTGGAATTACCCATGGCCCTGGGAAGGATGGGGGCCTTTCCCATGGAAAAAATGGTTCGGTCCCAGCACCACCTCTGCCTTTTTTCTCTTCGCCATTATTATGCTCACCGTCATGGTCGTTAAAGGATTAAAAAAAGACAAAGCCGAGGAAATTCAGGAATGAATTCAAACCGTTATTGGGTTATCAACACCCTCATGATTGTCTGCTTGATGACCGCCACGGCTCAAAGTGCAGAGCCAACCAACAATCAACGCATCACCACCGTGGCCGGCGATGGCACCCCCGAAAATGTTGGCCAACCCTTCGGCGTAGAATTCGGTCCAGACGGCGGACTCTACATATGCGATGTTGAAAACCACCGCATTCACCGACTCGATCCCAAAACCCAACAAGTTACCATCATAGCTGGCACTGGAATCGTCGGGTATAGCGGCGACGGCGGGTCAGCGCTCGAAGCCGAACTAAACGAACCCTACGAAATCAGATTCGATAAACAAGGCAACCTCTTCTTCGTCGAAATGATCAACAATATCGTCCGCCGAATCGATGCCAAAACCAATATCATCACCACCATCGCCGGTAACGGCACCAAGGGATTCGGCGGAGACAAGGGCCCAGCAACGAAAGCCCAACTCAACCGCCCCCACAGCATCGCCCTTGATAATAAAGGAGGCCTCTACATCGCCGACATCGGAAATCACCGCATACGCCGTGTCGATCTAAGTACAGGAATCATCACCACCATTGCCGGCACCGGACAAAAAGAAATGCCCCTCGAAGGCCAAGTTGCCCAAGGAAATCCAATTTTAGGTCCACGCGCACTATTTATCACCGACAACACACTCTGGATCGCCCTACGCGAAGGACACAGCATCTGGTCAATGGAGATCGAATCCGGGCGATTGGAGCACATAGCAGGTACCGGAAAACAAGGCTACACCGGTGACGGTGGCGATGCAAAGTTAGCCACCTTCGACGGCCCCAAAGGAATCGCTATCGGACCCAAAGGCCACGCCTACGTCGTCGATACCGAAAACCAAGTCATTCGAAAAATCAACACCCAAAATGGCACTATTTCAACCATCGCCGGAATTGGACCCAAAGGGCGCGGCTACAGTGGAGACAACGGCCCCTCCACAGCCGCTAAACTCGATCGCCCCCACGGAATTTGTGTCGGCCCCGACAGTGCCGTCTACATCGGCGACACCAACAACCACCGAGTTCGAAAAGTCAGCAACAACTAAATAATCGCCACCGCTTCAATCTCGATCTCCAAACCTGGGATCGCCAACTCCGGCGTACCCACCGCCGTCGATGCAGGGAACGGGGCTTTCAAATAATCCTTCCGCACCTTACGATACACCGGTAAGTCCCGCGAAATATTCACAAAGAACGATCGAAGAATCACCACATTCTCCCAATCTGACCCGCCCTCGCGTAACACTTTACCAATCCGATCAAAAGTCTGTCGCATCTGCGTTTCCATATCCGCATCATAATCAATCGGCCCCTGACCCGACACAAAAATCACTTTCTGTCCTACCGGTGCCGATATCCCAGGTGTATACCCCGAATCCGCCGACGGCGCCCCATCCGGATCCAAGCCGGTCAACTTTGGTGCAGCTGCAGACGTTGCTAACGGCGCTGCATCAGCCCCCGTCGACATCGTAACGCCCCCCACAAGGCCCGCAGCCAAACCCATTGATATAAATTCACGGCGATTATTTTCATTTTCCATGACTTATCTCCCTGTAGACACATCCAATTGTAGACTCTAAGAATAGCACACAATGTCGAAAAATCAAGAAAATGCACCTTATGGAAATCCATAAGGTGCCTGTAAAAATAGTTATTCAGTAATTCGATTTAATTACGGCTACTCACCAATGCGTACAGCCCCATCATAGGCATCAAGATACATCGAATTTGAAAGGGTACCATTCCAAGCACTCTGCGTATCCAACGATCCACCATTCAACATTATCACACCGGCTAAATCAACCATTCCCAATGCACTTTCAAAAGTACTCATCGGAAAATCTATTTTACCCGTTTCATTCCCTACCCAACCGAAATCCACAAAAATAAGATCCGTTGATGCATTAGGGTCCGTTCCGAATATAAAAATTTCAGCCCAGTCACTGGCACCATCAAAATCCGAATCCCCTTCATTTGGATTAGTCAAGTATTCCATAATTTCCATGTAATCACTAATGCCATCAAGGTCTGAATCTGAATCAAGCGGATCAGTATTATAAAGGTTGAGTTCATCCTCATCACTGATTCCATCATTATCATCATCCAAGTCAACATAATCCGAATCACCGTCTCCATCCGTATCAACCCACTCATCCGCACCAACATCCACATACGAATTAAACGGCCGTTCTTCATTATCAAAATCAAATAAAGGAGCATCTACAGCATCCCCCATATCAATCACATCGGAATTAGAATCGATATGGTAATCAACGATAAAATATGCATCCGCAACAGCTGTATAAGAAGTCACATCGCCCACAACCGTAATCGTATCAGCAGTGTTCGATACAATATAGGCCTGAATGCGTTGTAAGGATGACGTGTTAATAATTTTTCCAGCAAGTGCATCAACCGTTAGCGAAAGGCTATTATCCGTCAAGATTGTTGTATTGCTCACCGAATCATACGCCCCAACTCCTGTCCACGTGCCACTCAAGCCAGGTAAAAAGAGCGACAAGCCATCAAAGTTGCCCACATTTGACACATCGGCCAAATCATTCAAATTCTTTGCTCCACTCACTACACTCGCCAATTCGTAATCTCGATAATCGCCTTGCGGATTGCTTTCAAACAGACAATTAATCAACGTCACATCACTATCGGCAGGATATTCATAAATTGCTTGATTGTCATTGTTATAAAAAATTGAATTCGTAAATGTAGGATTCGAACTCGAGATCAATTGGATCCCACCCCCACCAATGACGGCTGTATTGTCCGCAATTGTGCTGTTCATAAAACTCGGCGAAGAATTAACCTTCATCGAAACCGCCCCAGCATTGTAACCATAGTTTCCGCTGATAACACAGTTTGTTAATGTTGGAGATGAATTATGCAAATGCAGACCGCCTCCAACACTCGTAGCAAAGTTTCCACTAATGATGCAGTTTTCAAATAATGAATCACTATTAACTAATTGGACTCCTCCACCTTGATATGATCCGGTCACATTACCCACGATTAGACAATCGGTAAAGGTAGAGGCTTCTCGCCCTGTGGGGTTACTGGACACATTAATACCTGCGCCTTGATTACTCGCAGTATTACCCAGCACATGACTATTGGACATAATGATCGAGGCAGCAGCAACATTTATCCCACCTCCTGAATCTGCACGATTATTACTTACCCTAAGTTGGTCAAAATACCCGATGCACTTATACGCTAAATATATTCCACCACCCGTTGCAGCCGTATTATCATCAATGACCGTATCCGCAATGATCGGATTACAATCTGCCTGAAATTTGATAGCCCCACCAGCATTCGTTGCAGTATTCCCAGAAAAGGTACACCCTGTGATCATTGGCGCAGTAAAATACCACATCTAAATTCCACCACCGCTATACCCCTCATTATCAATAAACTGACAATCATTGATTAAGGGTTGAGATTCAACGTCTGCACTCCCGTAGATAAATATCCCACCACCACCTGTATTCCCATCATCCAATACAGAAAGAATATTTTCCGTGAACAAACAATGTTCTACACGAGGCAAAGCCGTTACAATTGACATCCCGGCGCCATAATAATTTGACGTGTTGTTACGAATGATACAATTAAATACAAGATTCGTATTGTCAACAGAATCAATCCGAACTCCACCGCCATACGCTCGATTGTACACATTTTCTGTACCCGTTCCGCCGGTAATGGTAAAACCATCAACCCGCGTATTCGAAACACTCTCAATCGTCACCACACTCGTTGACAATCCCGTACCATCGATCTTAGAAATGTTATTCGCAAAATCCCGATCCGCCAACAAAGTCTCCGTTCCTAAGAAGCCCCCATACACCGCAACATTCGACTTCATGATTATTGCTTCAGCATAATCACCATCCGCAACCCAAATCTCTCCCCCTCCTCCGGTATTGGCCGCATCAATGGCATCTTGAATCACAACAAATGCAGTACCCCATGAGGTCCCATCCTCAGTCCCTGAATTATTATTAATATCCACATACCAAACTGCCGCAAAAACCGAATGTGAAACACCAAGAATAAATACCCAACAAAAAGAAACTACCCACTTTCTAAACCCAACATTCATAATCAACCACTCCCGTTAGCTTCCCAAAGCAACCCATAGCACAATTAGCACTTCCGATAATAACATGTCATCGTGAGTTTTACAATGATGAAGAATAGTAGTAGACGCCTTATTATAGGCAGGGATGTGTGAATAGGCATGAAAAAGGCCCATCACAAAAGAATTTGTGATGGGCCCTGAATCTTTAATGGCTCCCCGAGCAAGACTCGAACTTGCGACAGGGTGATTAACAGTCACCTGCTCTACCAACTGAGCTATCGGGGAATAATTGCTCAAGAGCGCATACTATACTAAAATAAATCCGATCGATTCAAGCTTTTTTC
>CALLLL010000274.1 GCA_938082445.1 uncultured bacterium | reverse complement strand
TGATCGCTTGGCATTTTGCTACACAGCACCCAACCATGACCGATAAGTTGATTATTCTCAATCTCCCCTACCCCAAAAATTTATCCAGAGAACTTAGCCATAATCCAGTCCAGCAAAAAAATGCCGCGTATGCACGTCGCTTTCAAGAGCCGGATTCACATAAAGTAATCAGTGCCGAAGCCTTGGCGGCAGTAGCTGCACGCGGCGATTTGGAATTATCTAAAATCTATGCCGAAGCGTTTAATCGTTCTAGCCTTGAGGCCATGATGTTTTATTACCGTGAAAATTTCCCCAAGGTCCCCTATGTAGACATAGACTTTCCGAAAATTTCAATGCCCGTGCTGCAATTTCATGGTTTAGACGATACGGCATTGCACTCGGACGGGTTAACGGGCACATGGAATGAAGTACTCAAGGATTACACCTTAGTTACTCTACCGGATGCAGGTCATTGGCCGCATTTGGATGCCCCTGAAAAAATTAATGAGACCATACGGTGGTGGGTAAAAATGCGTCAGGACTGATCGCGTGTATCATTAAACCCGGAACAATGTGTTACGGGCAAGGGTGGGTATTTACGAAATCGAGGATCACGATCACTCAGGATACACCGCCAATAACTTGTAGATCCCCTTGGGTGCGAAATGGAGTTTCCATACGTACAGATTGAACACAAGCCCACACGCACATCGACGTTTGGAGTGGACGAGTCTTCGGTCATGTTGTATGCGCTGCTGTTTTCAGGATCGATACATAGTTCCGAATAGTGGTCTCCCACCCATCAATCAAGGCTTCCGAAATCAAGGCATGACCAATAGATACTTCAAGTACATTGGGTACACGACTTGCAAACATACCTAAATTTTCCTGATTCAAATCATGGCCTGCATTTATCCCGAGGCCACAACCATGTGCCTGTTCTGCAGAATCAATAAAAGATTGCAAAACTGATTCTTGCTTATCAGTCCCCCATGCTTGAGCATAGGCTTCGGTATAGAGCTCTATGCGATCGGCTCCAATATCTTTCGCTAGTACCATGGTCTCCGGAACTGGGTCCATAAAAAGACTTACACGGATACCGTTCGACTTAAATTCGTCAATAATTGGTTTGAGGCTATCGCCATCTGCTGATAAATCCCAGCCATGATCCGAAGTCAATTGAGTAGGTGCATCTGGAACCAGTGTGACTTGAGCGGGTTTGACCTGATTGACTAAGGCATTAAAGGCTTCGCTGGGGTTGCCTTCGATATTGAACTCCACATCAATATTCGCACTTAAACGATGAACGTCGTCGCTACGCACATGGCGCGCGTCAGGGCGTGGATGTACCGTAATGCCTTGTGCACCATACGCAATGGCGTTTTGGGCAAACTCCAGTGGATCGGGCTGAGTAGAACCACGGCTATTGCGAACAAGGGCTATTTTATTGAGATTTACGCTTAAAAGGGTCATGACTAATGTAGTTTTCGGCTCACAGTTGTTATTCTTAAACGACATAGTATAGCAAAGTACTCCTGCCAATTCTCCCATCTCAATTGAAACTGGTTTTGGCGGGCGTGGGATGGTATATATTATGGAATATAATTATTGTATAATCAGTTAAACTCAATAGCATGCATACTGTTAAGAGCGACGAATTAAAGGATTAAACGATGTTCTCATACCACCAAAAACCTGACTGGCACATTGCCGATTCTGAAGCTACTCCAGAGTCTAAATTTCTGGATCGTCGCTCGTTTATGAAAACTATGGGTATTGGAGGCCTGATGCTAGGTGGTTTTCAGAATTGCCAAGCTCAAAGTGCCACTATAAATACCATGCTTCCCCCGCTTCCGGACTATACAAAAAACGCAGCCTATAAAGACGCGGGCAGAGCCATCACTGAAGAGAAACTCGTTACCAGCTACAACAACTTTTATGAATTTGGATTTAGCAAATCCGATCCGGCTAAAAACGCGAAAAACTTTAGCTTAGATCCCTACACCCTCACCATAGATGGTCATTGCGATAATCCAATGAAAGTTGACTTGGATCAAATTGAAAAACTTGGTCTTGAAGAACGTGTCTACCGGTTTCGCTGTGTAGAAGCTTGGGCTATGACTGTGCCCTGGATTGGTGTTCCATTAAGCAAATTGATAGAACAGGCCCAACCCAATTCAAAAGCAAAATATGTCGCCTTTACATGCTTTTACGATCCGAAACGCGCAAAAGGCCAAAATGATAAACGCTACGATTGGCCTTACTATGAAGGGTTACGGTTGGATGAAGCCATGAATGAATTAACCATGATTACTACCGGGTATTATGGTAAACGCTTATTGCCTCAATCCGGTACACCCCTGCGTATAATCACACCTTGGAAATATGGGTATAAAGGGCCCAAATCCATTGTAAAGATGACCTTTACCGACGTAGAGCCTAAGACCTATTGGAATACTGCCATTCCTAAGGAATACAAATTTTATTCAAATGTAGATCCTGAAGTACCGCATCCACGTTGGTCACAAGCCAGAGAGCAGTTCTTGGGTGAACGCCTGAAAAACAAACCAACAGAACTGTACAACGGTTATGGAAAACAGGTGGCTAAAATGTATGCTGACCGAAAACGTGATTTGTATTAAGCACTAGTCGTTTCTAAATCTTCATCCAATTGTTGAATCAGTGCGGAAAGCCCGCCTTCGGTAATAAGCTCACCGAGTTCTTCGCGATCAATAGTATGCCCATAGTGATCGTGTAGAAGCTTTGGAATACGCGCAGCAATTCCCCCCATGGTACGGCCCAGTTGTTCGCTCAATTCACTGAAGCCCGCACCTGAAACCAAGGCATCCAACAATTGCTGCTCTTCTGCAGCATCCCAGCGCTTACCCTTACGTGTGGGTTTGACATGGTCAACATGAAGTCCTGAATCTTCTTTGGGTTCTGATGCAGGGTGATCGGCCACATAATGCTCTATGCCCACTTCACCATTAATTACATTTAAAAAATCCGCCCCATAGCGATTGAGCTTGGATGTACCAATACCGGAGATTTGACCTATTTGAGCCATGGTTGTAGGCGAATGCAAAACCATTTCAACAAGTGTTTTATCTGCAAAGATAAAATACGCTGGAATATCTTGACTGGTAGCCAATTGATGTCGCGTAGCACGAAGTGCTTCAAAGAGATCCTTTTGAGGAACACTTAAGTGCTCCAATATAGCAGCACGCTTGGCGGCGTTAGACGATGTAGCTGTCTTCTTTTCGGGCAGAATATCTTTTCGAAGGGTTAAGGGGGATTCTCCTCTCAGCAATTGGCTTGCCCCTGCCCCAAGTTTTAATACGTTGTATT
>CALLLL010000273.1 GCA_938082445.1 uncultured bacterium | reverse complement strand
CGCTTTTTCTTTCTTTACTCGTCGCACCAACGCTTTGAGAGTGGAAGGTACAGTAGGGTCCGGGTGATGATTTGGGAAGTTTCCGTCCACATCGCAATACATTTCAATGACTTCACAACCCATCTGGCGGAAAAGGTCTACCCCAACCAAACCGCCCACACCGTTACCGGCATCGACAACAACTTTTAGTTTGCGTTTTAATTTCACATCGCGCAGTATCCGCTTATGGTATTTCGGCAAAATATCCATGCGCGTAATGGTAACCGGTTTTTTGGTGATAGGGAAATCACCTTTTTCGATGATGGCTTTGAGTTTTAGAATTTCTTTCCCGTGAATCGTAGATTTACCAACGCCGATTTTAATGCCGTTATATTCTTTCGGGTTGTGGGAGCCTGTGATCATGACTCCGCCATCTACTTTTAGTGAATTCAATCCAAAGTAGGTCACTCCGGTGCTGGTTTCACCAATATCAATGACGTTGATGCCGCATGATGTGATGCCATCTATGAATGCATTGGCATAGCTTTTAGAGGTAACGCGCCCATCGCGGCCGACTACGACACAATTGTGCTTCTTCTTTCGGCGTAAATATACGGCAAAGGCTTTACCGACCAGTTCGACGATTTCTTCGGTTAACTCCGGGCCAGCTAGACCACGGATATCGTATTCACGAAATATATTGGCTGGTAAATGCATGAAATTCTCCAAGTTTGGGACACCTTACTTACAGGTATTATTGTACCGATTCAATTTGCTGAATCCAATGAATGCAATAGTGTACTTGAAAATGCCGTTGCGCGCTTGATGGATTCATCATCAATTTCGGTATGCCGATCGCTACACGACCAGGCATGCGGCGAGTCTATACCATCTTCTAAACCCATGATAGAGAGGGCTGAATAGCCGTGTTGACTCGGCCAATGGGTCGGGGTCGGTAAGCCGCTATACTGTCCAGGCTGAATGCGGTACTGGGGGGCCAGTTCATCGGCCAAATCGATTAACTTTTTCCTGTACGGATGCGTATTCATAAAGCCTTCTTTGGTTAGATAGACCAATTTTCCACAGCCCACACCTTGTAAGTTGATGATATATGTTTCTTCTACTGATTGCGGAACTGTATCGAGGATATGGCGAATGCCTTCTTGGGAACCGTAACTGTTACCGAGTGCCACTAGCCACACATCGCTGTGCTCCAATGGTGTTGAATGCATTTCTTCAGCAAGATTGAGTAATGTTCCTACACCGGATGCATTGTTGTTTGCTCCGCGAACATCTTCACCATAGCGGTCATGTACGAAAAGCGATAAAGCCGCTCCGAGTAAGCAGGCAATCGCTGACCAGCGAAGCATGGAAGCCCATAAGAGTGATGAGCCTTGATGGGCCGCTAAATCACTTGCAGCAGTGGTCACGATGACCGCTATCATTAAAATGAGAATACAGCGATGAACCCAATGCGCGTATCCAGATTTCAGTAATTTACTTAGTATCCCGTCTACTTGTGTGTCGTATCCAGCCGTGACTACGATTAACCGCTTCGGTTTTTCGACATGAAATGGCGCGACTACATTTTGACTTTCGCTGGAGGGGATAAAGCGTGATACCAATCGAAGTCCATTGCTTTCAGCTAGATAAGCCACAAAAAGAAATATACCGTAAATGGTGGCAATGCCGCTTATTTTAAAACCAAATGAGAGGCTGGCTATGGTGGTGCCCCAGGCAATGATGGCAACCACCAAAAACTCAGTATAGTACATCGCAAAAAGGAGAAAAATTGATTCAATAGTGAGAAACGAGTCTAGATAAGTAAATGGCGAAAATAATTTGAAGCGCTCATATAGGTAACTTGCCGCGGAAAGCTCGTATTCACTGGTACCTCGGCGGTTTCCAAATCGTCCCGATAAGACTTCAATATCTTGGTGCATGCATGCCTTTCTACTACCGCAATATGTACTTGCGACTCTGGTATAAGTATACTGATAGGCATCGCCGGATTAAACCAATACCAGCCAGAGGGGGCAAAGACGAAATGCGTGCAGTGATACAGCGAGTAAGTAAATCTTCTGTAACCGTTGACGGCAATGTGATAGGGGAAATTGGCCATGGCTTTAATGTATTACTGGGCGTTGAGGTCGCTGATACCCAGCAAGATGCTGATGACATCGTAAAGAAAATAATCGGTCTCCGGGTGTTCAACGATGCCGATGGTAAATTTAACTTGTCACTGATGGATGTCGGGGGGAGTGTGTTGTTAATCTCCCAGTTCACCTTGTTAGGCGATTGCCGAAAAGGGCGGCGACCATCCTTCATCAATGCCGCTCGACCAGAAACGGCCATTCCTTTGTATGAACGTGTGATTGCAGGGATACGAGCTGAAGGGGTAACAGTCGCAACGGGGGAATTTGGCGCATCCATGGCGGTAGATATTCAGAACGACGGTCCAGTGACCCTGATGCTGGATACCCAAAAGGTGTTCTAAGTGATGAGTGACGAAAAAGGATTACGCATACTCATTGCCGGCTCAGGTCGATTGGGACACGCGACCATGAATCCTTTATTAAAGTCTCATCATGAGATTGTCGGGGTCGTGCACAATGTTCGAGCCATGTCAACGTGGAAACAAAAAATACTTCCACTTCAATACCGATTGTTGAATAAATTTCCCTCACCAATGCGCGAAGCTGTTGTGAACAATATTCCGACCTTTGGATTAAGTCAAATGGATGAGAAAGAATTGGCTCCTCTCCGATCCCTCAAGCCCGACCTGTTAATCACCTGCGGTTTTAGCATCATTTTACCCGAATCCATATTGAGTTTACCTCGAATTGGATGCATCAATGTACACACCGCTTTATTGCCTAAGCACCGCGGAGCGACACCATGCGGGCATGTGATATTGCAAAACGAATCGGAATCAGGTGTCACGATTCATGTAACCGATGAAGGGATTGATTCGGGCGACATTCTTATGCAAGAGCGCTTTACCTTAGAAACTGAAGACAACAGTATGGACGTGTATTACGCCTCATGCGCACTGACAGAATCGATGATTTTGGATGCGGTAAACACTATTGCTAAACAGGATTTTGCTCACGCTGTTGCCCAAGATCAGCTGCAAGCGAGTTACGATCCCCGTATTGATGAGACCATGGTACGCATTGATTGGCGGAAATCGGCAGAAGAGATTGAGCGACTCATTCGGGCCGCGTATATTTATTCACCGGCTTTTTTCGAATTTCGGGGTGAACGCATACATGTGTCGCAGGCAACATGCAGCCGTACTGAACACAAGGTCTATCCGGGTACGATTTTGAGTATGAACCCAAGCTTGGAAGTTGCTACCGGTTCAGGTTCATTGATTATGCGAGGAACCTATACGCCCAGTATGGGAGGGACCATGTGGCCACGGATGACTACACGCTTAAAAGTTGGTATGGCGCTGGATTGATGCGCTAAAGTGAAGGTATTAAACAACCGTGTGAGGAAAACAATGGATATAGAAATTCGCCCTTATCGGGATGAGGACCATGACGAATGGATGTTAGTGCATGCACGTATCATGACCTTGTCTCAATCATGGAACTACTGTATCCAGGAACGCCCAACATATGAAGGGAATGAGACTACACTGTTGGTAGCCTGCCATGAAGGGAAGATTGTTGGTATCACCGATACACTATATGACAATGAACCCGGTGAGATCTGTTTGCAAAAGGACGTGCGTGGGGGGTATGTCACGGAATTTGGACGTTTACCCGAATATTCAGGGTGTGGGTTAGGCAAACGGCTCATAGAGGCTACCATTGACGATGCCCGTTGTAAGGGGATAACCCGATTGGAATACTGGTCGCAAGATCCCGGTGCTCACAAGTATTATAAAAAGTTGGGTCTGCATGAAATGTCTCGTCATTGGCGGTTTCGGATGGAACCCCCAAAAGAAGTGACTGACTATATGCTCCAAGATGGAGTGGGAATCGAGTATATCTATGGAGTATGTCAGTTAGAAGATTGGGCACATGTGCAAAAACAGTACAAAATCAAAAAAGACCATCCATTGGAGCCTAAAGTATGTGTAGGCTATTCCATCGATGATTTTGACCACCCATTTAAGTCCTAAGTCAACTGTTTACAAATGGATAGAGGGGGAGGTGCTGATAGAATTTCTCCTTTTACTTTCACGATAGTTTGAAGTATACTTGTGTATAGGATCAGTAAAAACAAGTAGGAAAAATTGTGAAACGATCAATATTGACTATACTAAACTCATCTTATACTTTGGGCATATCTATTATGGCCCTTGGTTGGGCTGGTATTGCTTCTGCCAATGTTGAAGCCTTTGAAAACCATATTCGCCCTGTGCTCGCTGAAAACTGTTTTAGCTGCCACGATGCCGATAAATCGGAAGGCAAATTTAAGATTCATTCCAAAGTGTCTTATGCTAAAGGTGGAACACGTAGTGGGATGGACATGGCCAATGTCAATAAATTGGTGATACAAGTCCTGCAAAATAAAACAGATTTTCCGCATCCTGCACACACCTTGAGCAATGACGAACATGCAAATGTGTTGGAGTGGGTACGAAAAGGGGCTATATGGCCCGAGCCTGTGAAAACGGCCATTACGGCAACCATGGCAGAATACATCGAGGAATCTCGTAAAGAACATTGGTCATACCAACCGGTAAAGAAACCTGAACTACCTACGGTAAAAAATACAGCTTGGGTACAATCCCCCATTGATACTTTTATATTGGCCAAATTGGAAGAAGTGGGCTTAGAGGCTTCCGGAGTCGCCGACCCGCACAGTTTACTGCGCCGAATTTATTACGATTTAATTGGTTTACCCCCTACATATGAGCAAATGCAGTCATTCGCACAGGACCCTTCTTTGGAGTCTGTAGGGAAGATAATCGATGAACTCCTTGCGTCACCGCAATACGGTGAACGTTGGGGGCGGTATTGGTTGGATGTTGCTCGCTACAGCGATACCAAAGGATTCGGGCTCGCCGAAGATCGATATTTTCCGTATCCACATACCTACCGCGATTATGTCATTCGTGCCTTTAATGAGGATATGCCCTATGACCAGTTTATTATTGAACAACTGGCCGCGGATAAGCTGGAATTGAATGACGATCCCAGCGCCTTGGCTGCACTTGGTTTTATTACGCTGGGCCGTCAATTTCCTGGCGATCGCAATGCGACCCTGGATGACCAAATTGATGTTGTAATGCGTGGGTTTCAAGGACTAACTGTAAGCTGTGCACGCTGTCATGATCATAAGTTCGATGCGATTCCTACCGCTGATTATTACTCCATTTATGGAATCTTCCGTAGCTCACACCGCCCATCACAATTGCCTTTACTTTCAAAACCCGACGAAAGTGATGCGGGGTATATGGAATACAAAATGGAGTTGGATAAACGTGAAAAAGCGTTAGAAGATTTCACCGTTTCCCTTCATGAGAAACACCTACGCGGCACACGTACACAGCTAGCCAAGTATCTTCAGTTTACGCATGAAGCTTTGGATGAAGATAATCATACAACCATCCGACAACACATGCGCGAAAATGAAAAAGATCTTACATGGAATCTGGTGCAACGTTGGTTAACATTCCTTAAGACCAATGAGAAAAAAGCCGATCCTGTGTTTGCTCCTTGGTGGGCCTATGCGCAATTAGATACAGCTACCTTCGCTGAGAAATCTCCGGCTGTTCTGGAATCTCTGGATAAAACAGAGCTTTCCACGACGATTGTAAATCATTTTAATACAAACCCTCCGCAATCTATGGCTGAAGTAAATGAATACTATGGCACAGTGCTCCACGGTGCACACAAAGAGTGGCAGGCCTTATTGAATTCCGAGGATTCGGACGTGGCAGTTCCTAACGCTTTGGTTGATCCTGAACGTGAATTGTTACGACAAGCACTGTATGGAGAAAAATCGCCTGCAAATATACCGGCCAGCGATGCGATTGGCCTAAGCGATATCGAAGACCGAAAGCGCATCAATGCTCGACGCGAAACCATACAGACACACATGAGTACTCATCCGAGTCGCCCTGATCGCGCGATGGTCTTGGCTGACACCGCTTCGTTGTATAACCCGTATGTCTTTAAACGCGGAAAAGAAGGTGTGCGCGGGGAAGATGTGCCTCGCCGGTTCTTGGCTGTGTTATCCAATGACGACCGCAGTGATTATGTTGACGAGAGTGGGCGTTTACACTTAGCGAAAGCCATCGCCAGCAAAGACAACCCACTGACAGCACGTATCATGGTAAATCGTGTATGGATGCATCATTTCGGACAAGCCATTGTCGACACGCCGAGCGACTTTGGTTCACAAGGAAGCCGTCCAACTCATCCAGAATTACTCGATTACTTGGCGTGGGAGTTTATGGAAGACGGATGGTCTGTAAAATGTTTGCATAAACGGATTATGATGTCCAGTGTATACTTACAAACAAGCGCAGAAACTCCGGAAGGCATGAAAGCGGATCCAGACAACAAATTACTTGGGCATTTCCAACGCCGTCGATTGGACTTTGAAGCCATGCGCGACAGCATGTTGCTGGCCTCAGATAAACTCGATATGACCATGGGGGGGCATTCCGTGGATATTTCAAAAGAACCCTTCCCAAATCGCCGGACAGTGTATGCGGAAGTGGATCGCCAGGATTTACCTGCGGTGTTTTCAACGTTCGACTTTGCAGAACCTGGGGCGCACAGTGAGAAACGTTTCCAGACGACAGTGCCTCAACAATCTTTGTATTTTATGAACAATGCTTTCGTCGCAGAGCAAGCACGAACCATTGCAAAGAAAGTAGTGGAAGAGCATGAATCAACCGATGCGCGAATTCAAAACCTATACCGCGAGTTGCTCAAGCGAGAAGTAAAGCAACGTGAGTTGGTGTTAGGGAAATCTTTTGTAGAGAGTATGAAGGATGTCCCAATACTAAAAGTCGAACAACCTAAATCCAAATCCGATTGGTTATATGGCTACGGCACTGTTGATCCTGTCAACGGAACAACAACAGCGTTTACGGAATTCCCCTACTGGAGCGGTGAAGCGTATCAAGGCGACGCCAATTGGCCTGAAGGGAATTTGGGTTATGCGCAACTCACCAAGCGTGGGGGACACCCCGGTGACGAAAACCATTCAGTGATTCGCCGATGGATATCGCCCGTGAACTCTACGATTTCAATGGTTGGAGAATTGTACCACTATTCATCCGTAGGCGATGGGATTAAGGCATATATGATTTCGAGTCGTGAAGGAATCATCTGGGAAGGTGAAGTCCAAGACGATATGATCTTGACCGAGTTCAATGATCGTCCTATTCAAATTGGCGATACCGTGGACTTGGTCGTTGTGAGTAATGGCGAATCAGCAGAAGATCGATTCCGCTGGCATCCACGTCTATTTTTATCGGCTGAAGATGCTACACAATACCCTAAGCAGGATTGGTTAACTCGATTTGACTATGAAGGACCACCCCCTAAGCTTCCAAAACCATTGGGTGCTTGGGAACAATATGCGCAAGTGCTGCTGATGACCAATGAGTTTTTGTTTTTGGACTAGGCTTGCAGAGAACTAAGTTTAGGCCTATACTAGATACATAAGTAAAAAGAAGGGGTAAGCACTTCGGTGCAGAGATAATTTATGAGCCATCATGAACATACACCAAGAACAGTAGACGACTTTGTGTTGACGCGTCGTGACTTTTTGAAGCAGACCGGCATGGGCTTTGGTGCCATGGGTCTGGCCGCAACCTTTGCTGGCTTACCCACCGATGCTTTTGCATCTTCATCGGCAACCCATATCCCACAAGCACCGCACCATGAAGCCAAAGCCAAACGGGTCATTCATATTTTCCTCAATGGCGGGTTGTCGCATGTGGATTCATTTGATCCCAAGCCTTTGCTCAAAAAGTATGAAGGCAAAGAGTTGCCAAGCGCGTACGAGACCGAACGCAAAACCGGTGGTGGATTTCCCTCACGATTCAAGTTTAATAAACACGGTGAGAGCGGTATTGAAGTAAGTGAACTCTTCCCAAAAGTCGCTGAATGTGTAGATGACATGTGCATCATACGTTCGATGCATACCAACATCCCTGCTCACGGTCCATCCACCTTGATGATGAACTGTGGTAATAACCAACTGGCTCGCCCTAGTTTGGGATCATGGGTTACGTATGGATTGGGTACGGAGAACCAAAACTTACCCGGTTTCGTAACGCTATGTCCTGGAGGCTTCCCTACTGGTGGAGCACCAAATTGGCAGTCTGCTTTTTTACCGAGCCCTTACCAAGGCAGTTATATCGACTCTCAGCACGAAGATGTTGAGAAACTGGTGAAGAATATTAAGAGTCACTATTCATCCAAAGAAGGCCAACGCCAACAATTGGACCTGTTAACGGAATTGAATTACTTACACCAGAAAAAACGTCAAGAAGATGCCGCTTTAGAAGCGCGTATCCAATCCTTCGAGTTGGCCTACCGTATGCAATTCGAAGCGACCGATGCTTTCGATGTACACGATGAGCCTGAACACATTAAAGAAATGTATGGAACCAGTGTACAGTCCCGTCAGATGCTCATAGCTCGCCGTTTGCTTGAACGCGGTGTGCGCTTTGTTCAGCTATGGCATGGACCCGGTCAGCCATGGGATAGTCATGACGACGTTGAAGTGCAACACAAGCGATTGAGTGGACAATGTGACCAAGGAATAGCTGCCTTACTTAAAGATTTAAAGCAACGCGGTATGTTGGATGATACATTGGTTGTATGTACGGGTGAATTCGGCCGTACACCGACAGTTGAAATTGCTGAGCCTGGCATCTCGGTGGCCAAAGGAAATGGACGTGACCACAATCATCATGGCTTCACCGCTTGGATGGCGGGTGGGGGTGTGAAGGGTGGACATATTCATGGAGCTACCGATGATTTCGGTTTTAAGGCGGTCGAGAAGCCCGTACATGTGCACGATTTACATGCGACCATTCTTCACTTACTGGGGTTTGATCATGAAGCGCTCACCTATCGTCACGCTGGACGCGATTTCCGCCTAACCGATATTCACGGACATGTCGTGACCGACATTCTTACCTAGCCCCTAAAACGATACGCATAAAAAAAGGCTCTCTTCGATTGAAGAGAGCCTTTTTGTTTATTCAGTAGATACTTGGATTATGCAGCAGACTTGTTGCACTTGGTGCACACTTTATTGCCTTTAGCGGCTTCCACGCAACAAGGGTGTGTACAAGCTTTTCCACCGGCATGTGCTTTTGCACAACAGCTGTCTTTGGTGAATCCTTTGCTCAGGTCTACTTTTGCAGGAGCAGCAGGTTTGTTGCACTTAGTGCATACTTTATTGCCTTTAGCGGCTTCCACACAGCAAGGGTGGTCACAGGCTTTACCGCCAGCATGTGCTTTTGCACAACAGCTGTCTTTGGTGAATCCTTTGCTCAGGTCCACTTTTGCAGGAGCAGCAGGCTTATTGCACTTGGTGCATACTTCGTTCTTTCCAGCAGCTTCAACGCAACAAGCATGGTCACATTTTTTACCTGCAGCATGAGCTTTGGCGCAACAGCTGTCTTTCGTGAATTTACTCGATAAATCAACAGCAGGCTTAGCGGCTGCAAGGGCAATGCCTGTATTAACTTGAATGCCAGGAATCGCAGCGGTTAAGGCCTTTGCGCCATCAGCACTGACTTTCGATTGCCATACGAAGACTTTTTTGAGGTTTTTCAGGCCAGAGAGTTGTTTCAATCCAGCGTCTGTTACAGGCGTATTAAATAAGTTCAAGTACTCAAGGTGCTGAAGTTTGGCAATGTGGGCCATTGAAGCATCCGTGATTTGAGTGTTCTCAAGGTGAAGGCGAGTCAGGTTGGGTAAGCCAGCTACTTTAGCCATTCCAGCATCAGTGACTTTCGTGTTGCCTAAGCTCAACCAAGTAACATGATTGCTAACGGCATCCAACAGAGGCATTTCAGCGTCAGTGATTTTATCACCCGCCAAGTTAAAGTCTACACGCAACAAATTATTGTTTTGTGCCAATGGAATTGCCAAAGCGCCTTTGTCTTCCAATGCTTTTAACGCATCCGCTGGAGCAGGTTGAACCCCTTTAGCCAATGTCACAGCAGCGGATTCTTTCGGTGCATCTTTGCCCTTAGCGGCTTTCGCAGCACCTGCGGCTTTGATTTTATCCATATCAATTTCAGGAACTTCCCAGCCCTCAGATTTTGCACCACCTTCAATCCACAAACGAATCAAGGTGATTTCAGCGTGGGAGAGAGGGCCATTTTTAGGGGGCATTACATCATCGTGATCACCGGGAAGACTGATGAGTTCAAAGATGATACTGTCTTTAGGGCTACCCGGTCCGGTGAGCTCTTCATCCGTTAACCATTCGAGGTCATCGAAGCGTAAGTCGCCTTTTTGTTTATCCGGTCCGTGGCAGGATACACAGTTCATTTCAATAATGGGCCATATGTCCCGGCCAAAGTCGATTCCTTGGGCACTGGCACTGGAAGTCAGTACGCTGGATAATGCGATGCTTAACATACTTAAAATAAATGCTGGTTTACTCATAATGTGTACTCTCATCACCTTGGTTATTGATGTGGTTAATAAAGCTATATGGTTATCTATAATACCCTACGAGAAATGGATTTTCTAGTCTTAATTTCCCATGGAAGTTTAGCTCAATATAGGGGGTGTAAAGCCTTAAGCACCGTCGTGGTGGCCTCCGATTTATTCAGAACATAAAAATGTAGCCCAGGAACCCCTTGTTTGATGAGATCTCTGCATTGTTCAATGGCAAAATTCATTCCAATAGTGAACTGAGCATCGGCATCGTCTTGATGCTGCTCCAATTCACGGGTCACATTTTCCGGGAGAGTAGAACCGGAAAGTTCGGTTAATCGGGTAATTTGTTTAAAGCTGGTGACCGGCATGATTCCGGGCACAATAGGGATGTCAATGCCTGCCTCTACGCATTTATCCCGATAGCGATAGAAGGCATCATTATCATAGAAAAGTTGAGTCACAATAATATCCGTGCCCGCATCAACTTTTTTCTTCAAGTATGCAATATCCTCATCTAAGCTTGATGCTTCTGGATGTTTCTCGGGATAGCCCCCAACAGCAATGCCTAAATCCGGGAATTGTTGGTGTAAAAATCCAACCAACTCATTGGCATAAGCAAATCCACCTTCGGTCACTTCAAAGGATTCTTGACCCTGCGGGATATCGCCACGAATGGCCACGATATTGCTGACCCCCAAATCTACCGCTTTTTGGACGTAGGTCTGAATTTCATCAGCGGTGGCCTGCACGCAGGTCAAGTGAGAAGCAATTGGAATGTCTGTAAGCGAACGAACAGCTTCTAACGTAGTAAGGGTGCGATCACGCGTACTGCCGCCTGCACCATACGTGCACGTAATGAAATGAGGATTATAGGCCAACAATTTGCTCAAATGAGCATCTAAGTTGATGAG
>CALLLL010000272.1 GCA_938082445.1 uncultured bacterium | reverse complement strand
TAATATCATTGAATTTTTCCAACCACCGGCATGCTCATTCGATCCAGGACCGCTAGAATACTCTCGCACACCGTGAGTTAGATCGACAGACACATATTGCCAATGTCGGTCCCCACAAACCACATACATGTTATCTTGTGCGGCGATGAATTCACGAAGGGCATTGATTTGAGTGGTTATCATTTTTACTTTCACGAGGATTGGGATTATCGTACCCCCGATCCGGACCCACAATCGGAGTTGGACTAATCAATATTTTGAAAGTGGCGTCAGACGCTTTTACAGTACGCTTAAACCACGCCATCTGCTTCTTTCCCCAAATTGTTTTATTGGAGCCATCGTCCATAGTGTTTTTACTACGATAGTCCCGCCCTTCCACCATCCACACTTGTAAATCTTTGCCCCAGCGCACGGTACGATAATTTTTCTTAGCCATAGGAACTTGCTCAAGATAGATTTTTAACCCTTGCTCAAAGGTAAAATCACCCATCATAGGTACCTCCATCGAAGGCCAACAATCATTTACCAATACATCGTGATCATCCTTTATAAAATAACTGTATACTTGACGGTGAAAATTCACATTGGTGGGTAAACTATAGGTTCGTTGCCAGTGCCAACGGGCTAAGGCCATATTCTTGGCCAAGTCATCGTAATAAAGGATGTCGCCAGTATGCACAAAGAAGCTGGGATCTAAATCAAGCATCTGATCGTAGATCTTAAACCCCTCATCCAGATCTTTATCCATATAACCTGTACCCGTGGTTACCACAAAAGAAACTGGTGACACTTGTTCAGCCGTTGGAGCAGTTTCGAGTGAGCCCTTCATTAGGTCCGAAACATTTTCAGTTGACAATGAATTCTTACATTCAACCCAAATTTTATATCTGGAATTGGGGATTAAGTTTTCCAATCGAAACACTGTTGTAAAATCATCATCTGCTTTGACTGCTTGCCATTTAGTTGATTTGGTTTCACCACTGCCTTCCACTGAATATTGAATACGTACAAAACCATCTGCACCAGGAACAGCCCCCTGAATAGAAGTAACATCCAATCCCGGAGGGAAAGTAAGTTCTGGACGCCCATGTTTAGGACGTCGTGCATTTATAGGCTCTCCAGTGTGTGTATCAAAGTATTTTACACTAGGCATTGGTACATCATTACCCACTCGGGCCTCATTGTGGGTCAGCCGCACCCATATTCGAGCTTCATGTTGTTGAACTTCCCCTATTTTGATACCTGTAGCCAAATAGGGACCTTGGGCCAGACATGGAAATGAAACAATAAGTGCCAAAATTAATGAAGAAAACACTTTCATAGAATAACTCCTGAGATAGCCGATATAAGAATGTCTATTGTGCATGGGACTGAAAACCATTGCAACTTTGAGAGTATTAGAGTCATATATACCCTATCAAAATTGAAATCGACCTCCATTTTTGGTCTAATACACTATTGGATTAAAACACGGAAATACGGTGTTCACATAAGAAAGATTTTTCGAAAGCTTTTATGAAGAAATATGCTGTATATATAGTGGTCTATTCGATGATAATCGGCTGTGTGAGCGGACATCGAAATATTGACTTAAACCCTAAGTTACATCGCTCTTCGGCGACATTGGCTGAACTGCAAGATGAATACGAAGGCAATATTTATCCATTCTTTGAAGAATATTGCATCACGTGCCATGGCGACCGGCGGGAAAAAGCAGAAGTCAATCTTGAAGTCATGACTGACCTTTCAGGAATTGGTGAGCACCCTGAAATGTGGGAACGGGTATTGACCATGTTGGATAGCGGGCAAATGCCTCCCGCTAAAAAGGATCAACCTGAAGATTCCGATCGCGAAGAAATTGCTGCGTTCATCGCTACTGAATTGGACCTAGCAACCCAGGCCATGCGTCCGGATCCTGGACACATCACTGCACGACGTTTAAATCGTCAAGAGTATGACAATACCGTACGCGATCTGTTGGGCGTGGATCACAATCACTCTAAAGTATTTCCGGTAGATGATTCGGGTTATGGCTTTGATAATATTGGAGACGTTTTAACAGTATCCCCCGTATTGATGGAAAAATATATGAACGCGGCCGAAGACATTGTAGGGATCGTGATGGCTCGCCGAGGCCGTAGCTTTGATCCCAGCAAGCATCCGCAAATTTTTCAGTGTCGTCACTCCTCCCGAAAACCCCATGTACATGAATGTGCCAAAGTGACCTTAGAACACTTTGCGATGCGTGCATACCGCCGCCCTGTTTCATCAAGTGAGGTGCGCGACTTAATGCGTTTAGTAAAACTAGCAAAGGATGAAGGCGATAGTATAGAGGTTGGTATAGCCCTTGGTTTACAGGCGATTTTAGTCTCACCAAATTTTCTATTCCGCATTGAACAAAACCCAAGTCCACTCGATGTAAATTCAATTCGGTTTATAAATGATTACGAACTCGCATCGCGCTTATCCTATTTCCTATGGAGCAGCATGCCGGATGATGAGCTC
>CALLLL010000271.1 GCA_938082445.1 uncultured bacterium | reverse complement strand
CAATTCTGTGCAAGCCTTAAATACAATTCGGGACGAAGTAGTTGATGATGAAGAGATTGCTTCACGCATCAGTCAATACGAAATGGCATTCCGTATGCAAACCAGCGTACCCCAAAATCCGTCCATCTCCATCAAGCGGTTTTAATTGTAGAGAAATATTTTTTACTTCAGGTAGTTTCATTGCGACGCGCTGAAGTGTGGATTCTACAGGTTCAAGCTCAATTGTTACGTCACCATGTGTTCCTGAAAACGTAACCGTTCGAGGACGACTCTTGGGCACAAGAGCCATCCAAAATTTAATCAAACCATATAATGCCAAGAAAGCACCAATCGCATGACGGTAGGTAAATTCACCAAACGGAATCGGCGGAGCCGTTTCTAACATTTGGTCATAATACACAGTCCCTTTGGCTACTAATTCTTCCATTGAAAAGGCGTAGACCAACACCCCAATAGCAATTAGACAAGTAGCAATAATTAGCCGATACATTCCGCGTAGCAGACCCATGATTCTTTCCTTCCAAGATTCTCATTTCCACCAATGGAGCACTTGTACGGTTCGCAGTAACCGTAAGCTCCCCCCTGCTTCTTTATAAGAATACTCCGATCCGGCGGTGGAATCAATTAATTTTTTGAAGAAATTCCTCAACAAAATTAACCGTAATGTCACCTCGGCGGAATCGACCGCTACGGAGCAATTTGGCACAAAAACCTGCAGTTGTGCTGATCCCCTCAACACGAAATTCATCGCAAGCCCCTGCAATACGTTCAATAGCCTGTTCGCGTGTTTCCCCCCACACGATTACTTTGGCTAATAAAGAGTCATAATACATAGGCACACGGTATCCGGCACGAATATGTGTATCTACACGCACGCCAGGTCCACCGGGCAAATACAAGCTTGTTAACAAGCCAGGTGAAGGCTGAAAGTCTTTATCGGGGTCCTCGGCATTGATACGCACTTCAATGGAATGGCCACGTGGTTTGACGGCACTGTATCCCAATGGTTCACCAGATGCGATACGAATTTGTTCTGCCACTAGGTCTTTCTGAGTCACTTCTTCTGTTACAGGGTGCTCAACTTGTATACGTGCATTAAATTCGATGAAATAGAAATTTGCTGTATCGTTGTCATAAAGAAACTCTACAGTACCCGCATTGGAATAGTTTGTGGCTTTGGCAACTTTGACAGCAGCCTTAAGCATTTTAGTTCGCGTAGAAGATGATATAGCGGATGAGGGTGATTCTTCGATCAACTTTTGGTGACGGCGCTGAATGCTGCATTCACGTTCGCCAAAGGGAACCACTTTGCCGTGCTGATCAGCCAGAATCTGTACTTCGATGTGGCGTGCATTCTCAACAAATTTTTCAAGATACATACTCCCGTCACCAAAATTGGCTTCGGCTTCGGCTGTAGCTACATTAAATGCAGAAACCAAGGAAGCATCGTTGTGAGCGATACGCATTCCCTTACCACCACCCCCCGCAGAGGCTTTAACCAACACTGGGTATCCAATTTCTTTAGCAATCGTAATGGCTTCTTCTGCCGTATCAATTAAGCCTTTACTTCCAGGCACTACAGGGACACCGGCAGCTTTTACAATATCACGACAAACGGATTTATCTCCGCTTTGAGAGATGGCTTCTGGGCTAGGTCCAATGAATCCAATGTTGCAGTCCTGACAGATTTGGGCAAACTGAGCATTCTCGGAGAGGAATCCATAGCCCGGATGAATGGCGTGGGCGTCACAGATTTCTGCAGCGGCAATAATGCCTGGAATATGGAGATAACTATTGGTGGAAACGGCAGGCCCGATACAGATACTTTCATCGGCCAGCGCTACGTGCATACTGTCAGCGTCTGCATCGGAGTATACGGCGATTGATGTGATGCCCAATTGACGGCATGCACGAATGATACGTACGGCAATTTCACCACGATTTGCAATTAAAATGCGTCGAAACATACTGATGTTTATACCTTATAAAGTGTTCATATTATGGAATTAACGAATTGCAAACAATGGCTGACCAAATTCAACAGGCTCGCCATTCTCAACCAAGATTTTTTCAATCACACAGTTGGATTTTGCAGTCACTTCGTTCATCAGCTTCATGGCTTCAACAATACAAATGGTTTGACCTTCGTCTATGGAGTCACCTACTTGAACAAAGGTGGGTTCACCTGGTGCAGGTGAAGAATAGAAAGTACCTACCATAGGTGAATCGATGGTTTTAGTTGGGACATCTTCCGGAGCAGGTGCTTCAATTGGGGCGCCAGAAACTTCTACGGACATGGGAGAAGCATGCGGTACCATTTGAGTTGCCTGAGGTATCATCATCGGTAAAGCACCAGCATTGCTATCTGGGCTGTTTTTTTGCATCCGAAGGCGACGACCTTCCTCTTCAAGTTCGAACTCATTAAGATCGGATTCCTCAAAAACCTTCATTAGCTCTTTTAGCTCTTTAATGTCCATCTCTACACCCCTCGTTTATAATAATATGATAAATATAATATGTGATGACTAATCGTTTTCGCTCGCACGTTCCAAATAGTCATTGGTACGTGTATCCACTTTTATAAATTCACCTTCGTTAATAAACAAAGGCACATTGACTGTTTTACCTGTTTCTAACGTAGCAGGCTTAGTCCCTCCAGAAGAACGATCGCCTTGCAGACCTGGATCTGTTTTTGAAATTTGCAACACTATCGTATTAGGCAAATTCAATACGATGGGATTATCCCCGTGGAACAACAACGTAACGTTGGTATTTTCTTTGAGGTATTCCTTCTTGTCCCCAACTATCCCAGCACCAACTTCAATTTGGTCATAGGTTTCATTGTGCATGAAGTAATATATATCGCCATCGGTATACAAATACTGATAGGTTTCTTCAGTCAGGCGCACTTCTTCCATTTTTTCGCCTGAACGGAAGGTATTTTCCAGGGTACGACCGGTCAGCACATTTTTCAATTTGGTGCGCACAAAAGCCGGGCCTTTACCGGGCTTAACATGTTGAAACTCAACAAGTTCCATTAAATTTTCTTTATATACAATTACAATTCCATTACGGAAGTCAGCGGTCGAAATCATTGTTTAACATTAAACCTTTCATGGTGTCTCTATTTTGCATAACTATACTGCTTTCAGTGACATAAAAGCAACTTAATGCCCTAAAACGGTCAATTCCTTTGGCATAGATGTAAGAATATCACACCCGTCTTCCGTGACAACAACTAAATCCTCGATTCGAACGCCCCCTTTACCGGGTAAATAGATACCGGGCTCTACAGTCACCACCATACCGGGTTCCAATACAGTTTCAGCAGGCTTGCTTAATCGAGGCGCTTCATGAATTTCCACGCCGACTCCATGCCCTAAACCATGGCCAAAGTATTTACCAAATCCGGCTTTATCGATGATTCCACGTGAAACGGCATCAACTTCTTTGCCTGTAACCCCTGAGCGAACAGCATCCAATCCAGCCAATTGAGCTTCTAAGGTGACTGCATAAATTTCGTCGAACCAATCGCCGGGGGATTGACCATAAACATACGTACGTGTCATATCCGAGCAATAACCTTCACGGCGGCATCCAAAATCAAGTAACACTACATCCCCTACTTCAAGTGCTTTTTCACCCGGCTCCCCATGCGGCAATGAACTTTTAGCACCAAACAAGGCAATGGTGTCAAAAGATGGCCCTTTTGCGCCTCGCTTTTTAAATTCAAATTCGAATCGGGCAGCTAAGTCACGTTCTAACATACCCTCTTTTATTTCAGGGATAAGATCGGAAAGCACACCCTCAGCAAGATTAGTGGCCTCGGCGAGAATTTGAATTTCTTCTGGAGATTTAACCATACGCAGATTTTTGGTTAATGCACTATCAGGCACCAGCGCGCCTTCGAAAGCCCCTTCTAAACGTCGGTATTCATCTACAGTTAAAAATGAAGGATCAAATGCAACACGTTTTGCTCCGATTGAATTCAAGTATTTACCGGCTTCCACGATTATGTCGCCCGTAATTTCTTCAATCTCGAAACCACTTACTTCATCATTGGCTTGCTCGGTATAACGAAAATCACACATAAAATGCGCTTCCGTTTTTGAAACAACGATGGCTGAAGATATCTCACCAAAACTCGACATCAGCCCTGTAAGATATTGATTATCTGGTCCAGACACACTAAAAAAGGCATCACAATTATTATGACCATTCAGCCCTTTGCGTAAAGCATCTAACCGTGCACTCATGATTGTTTACCTTTTGCAACGGCTCCGTGTAAAGCCATGATATACCCACTTGCGCCAAAGCCAATCACTTGACCGAGCGTTACAGGGGATAAATAAGAATGATGACGGAATTCTTCACGCGCATGCACGTTGGATAAGTGCACTTCGATCGTTGGCACTTCAACCCCGGCAATCGCATCGCGCAGGGCAATACTGGTATGAGTATAGGCTCCAGGATTGATGATAATATAATCGGCCCAAGTGCGTGCCTCATGAATCGCATCAATGAGAGCACCTTCACCATTGGACTGAAATGCGCGCACAGTCACGCCCAACTTCTCCCCTTCTTGGACCACACTGGCGTTGATATCATCTAAAGTATCGTATCCATAAACTTCAGGTTCGCGAACTCCGAGTAAGTTCAAATTGGGTCCATGAATTAGTTGAATATTCATTGCGTTCTCCTGTTAACGTAAATTTAAAACATCTTGCTTATATCGGGCCAACCATCTTGCTCGATTATACGCTTCTTCGCCCTCTTTTAGGTAGCGATTTCCTTCTTCATTTAAACCAGCATTTGAAAAGGCCGTGCCCATTTGCGTTAAGACATGCCCATAGTTTTGCTGCACATCATGTGCCGTCGGATACATTTGTGAGGCATGGGTATATGTTTTAATAGCTTTCCGGTAATAATTTAATTGCTCTGCGCTCTGATCCACTTGCCCTCGTTCAAGATAGGCTTTACTTAGATCGACATGTGAACCAGGATCTTCAGGATTACGCTCTACACGTTTTTCTGCCCAGGCAAGCATTTGCTGTGCATACCTCAATTTTTGTGAAGAGCTATCCGCATGACGGTTGAGAATATGTATCCAATCAGCACTTAATTTACATATAAAAGCACCGTAAGGATAGATCTCATCAACAGCTTGTAGCCGATCTAACATTCTTTTACTGTAACTATACGCCAATTCTTGAGCAACAGTTGGGTGAAGAATGAATATATAATCCGTATCCAACAACTTTTCACCATAGCCCAATAAACGGGTATTGCCTGAACCGTCCTGCAATAAACGCCTCGCTTGTCCGAGGTTTAGCAAATCAGTATCAGAATGAATCAGTTCTTTCAACATGGATACGGGTTGACGCGGTACCCAATTGGGATTGCCCGGAGTTCCTCCGAGCTCAGCATCAAAAGTTTGTACTTCCGTACTCAATAAATACTTTGTCACTTCCACTTGAAGCTTGATTCGACGCTCATCACCGAGCTGGGTTAGTCGCAATTTAGTATCACCGGCTGTTCGACCAAAATCATATCGAAATTGTTGTATACCTGCATAAGTGCTTATGCATACAATGAGCAACACCGCTGAAGCCAACACTTTACTGGATGAGTTGTTCTGTTTTTCATCGTCTGAATTGATTCGCACGCGAGCATAAAAC
>CALLLL010000270.1 GCA_938082445.1 uncultured bacterium | reverse complement strand
GTGCCTTCCTGCGCGCTGGCCTTGGATAGACGAATCTCATCCAAATAACACTCAATGGCCGCATCTAACTCTCCGTCGATATGATGAAGTGCGCCCCAGTAATTGAGTAGCCGAGCTATACTCCGTAGTTTTGCCAATTTTGGAAGTTCATTCCCTACGGTGTTTACATCCATATAGGGACTAATGCTATAGGGCCTATCAAATCCCTCGCGGATACTATCGATTACCGGCTGTGTCTCCACAATCCATTCCCTTAACTCTTTACTAACCGAATCGGCTCGATCCAAGTAGGTCATTTCCTTAATTATTGCTTGACTGGCTTTTCCCATATAATTTTCGCTATGCAAATCCGCCGCTTGCATGAACTTCAGATAACCATTGTCTTCGCTTTCGTATAGTGCTATATGCTCCTCTTTATTCAATACAGGGAGAGTCTCCCGCATAAGCCACCAATAGCTCGTACCCAGAAAAGCCATTAGCACCAACACTCGCACTATCTCGTGTTTCTTTTTCATCTACCCCATCCAACCCTATTGCCAAACAAAAAAACGCCCGGCACCAAAGGTACCGAGCGTTCAGTATAACCATTTTTGTGTTGACTACAGTAACTCAGCAATCTGCACTGCATTATATGCCGCACCCTTAAGCAAGTTGTCGGACACAATCCACATATCCAAGGCCGATGGATGCGAAACATCTTCACGGATACGACCGACAAAAGTATCGCCTTTACCGTGGCAATCAAGCGCCATTGGATACAATTGCTTCGCAGGATCATCTTTTACAATTACCCCAGGAGCCGCCGCGAGAATTTCACGCGCTTGGTCGGCGGTGAGTTTTTCTTCTGTCTCAACGTTCACCGACTCGCTGTGTCCAGTATGCACCGGAACACGCACAGTTGTTGCCGTTACAAGCACACTATCATCGCCCATGATTTTTTTCGTTTCATTCACCATCTTCATTTCTTCAGAAGTGTACCCATTACCATCTTCAAAGGCATCGCTACCGGGAATCTGTGGAATACAGTTAAACGCGATCGGATACGGGAAGTTGTTACATACAGGTTCACCACCGTCCAGCATCGCACGGGTGTGTTGTTCCATTTCTTCCAATGCGCTCACACCAGCACCTGATACTGCTTGATACGTTGATACCACGACACGCTTCACTTTAGCTGCTTTATGCAATGGCTGGAGGACCACGACCATTTGTATCGTTGAACAGTTCGGGTTCGCAATGATGCCTTCATTCCATTCCACATCGTGTGGATTCACTTCGGGCACAATCAACGGCACTTTGGGATCCATACGCCAAGCACTGGAATTATCCACAACGACACAACCGTCTTTCGCTGCATGCGGTGCGAATTTTTTACTCGTTCCGCCACCACAACTAAACAGTGCAATATCCACCCCTTTAAAGGAATCTTCACCCAACACTTCACAAGGGATTTCTTCGCCTTTGAACGTCATGGTTTTTCCCTTAGAGCGCTCAGACGCGAGCATCTTAATATTCTTCACAGGGAAATTACGTTCTTCGAGGGTGCGCAGAATTTGGCTACCTACGAGGCCGGTGGCTCCGGCTACGGCGACAACTTTGTCGGACATGGTTCTTGGAACTCCATTTTTTAGGGTTGGGGGTTAATGAGGGACGTACTTTTTAAACACACGAAGGGCCGACAGTGTTTGTCGGCCCCCCGGAACGTTGCTTTGGTTAACGAACGAATCGGGACTTAGCCGATTGCCGTTGTAATGGCTTCGGCCAATTCTTCCTTCGGTGTAATACCGATGAAGCGATTAACTTCTTCACCGTTTTTTAACACCAACAAAGTGGGTAAGCTAGCCACATTGTGCTGTGCCAGCAAGTCTTGATTTTCATCAGCATTGACTTTACCAATGGTTGCTTTGCCATCAAATTCTTCAGCCAATTCATTAATCATTGGCGTAATCATCTTACAAGGCCCACACCATTCAGCCCAGAAATCGACCAAAGATACACCGGTTCCAGTTGTTTCGCCAAATGTAGCTGTTGTAATTTCAAGTGCATTACTCATGATGCGTCTCCTTTATCTATTTAATTCATTTTCGAAAGGTTAATCTAATATACCGTGCGGGATGCGCACTTCAGCAGGAACGGGATTATACATCATTCCCCCGCCTCAGGCCAATTTTTGCACCTGACATGGATATAGCACCTGCAAGCTATGGGCTATTCCACCCTTGTGGTTCTCTACCCACCCACACGCCCAAAGCGATCTTTCACATCATTGGACAAACGCTCAATGTGCGCAATGGTATATTCCAATGGGTCGATGGAATCGTCTTCGATTAGCGGCGTCAAGTCCATCGCAAAGATGGTTCCCGTCGTCTCATCAATGCCATGAGACTCGTGATACGTCGCGTGTGCACGGCAACGGCCCTGAGTCGCTAAGTCATACCGTTTCCCGCCGGAGTTTTGTGAATCAAATACCGCCACCAGTGACATCTGCATGTTCGGATGTTCCGACACATCAAAAGCGACTTTGTCGGAATCCACCAACCAATCCAAATCACGCCACACTTCACACCCGTAAATTTTCTTTGGGCGTTCATCTTTAGGGAAACTGCGAATGGCTTCAATCAACTTAATAGCCAAACCCACATGCGTATCGTGTTTATCAGCTAAGTTATGTGTGTACACCACTTCCGGCATCGTGGCTTTTAAAATGTGCACATAATCATTTACGACAGGCGCACTATCGCTTGATTTTGCATTAGAACTGGGATGGTTCAACAAAAACTGTGCAGAGTACTCGCCCACATAGGCTGCTTTTTTTTGCTCTTTATTACGCACATTTATCATGTCATCATCGTCGTAATCGGCATATACTCCGGTGCGGGTAGGACATCCACGCCCATCCGTCACCGTCACACCGGTGAACCACTGGTCATCACGTTGAAAACACTTCAGAATACCGTCATAGGCCATAATCTCAAGATCATCTTGATGTGCACCGATTCCAATATGGGTAGTACGAGACAAAGCTTCTGCCGCATTCGTTCCATCAGGTATATAAAGTTGAGCACCTTCGCAAGAAAAGTCCATTGTATAGTCTCCAGTCGAGTTGACGTTTTATTTATTCAGTTGAGGCAGGCTAGCAGCCGCAATGGATTGACCCACACGTCGGCTTTTCTCATCGGGCAATTGCACTTTGATTTTATCGGCCAGTTCAGGGAATTCACGGCCTAAAAGCTCCATCGCGCCATTCAGGATGATGTCACCACCTGTTCCAGAAGTACAGCGCCCTAAAATAAGCACATGGTTAATGTCATAGAAATCCGCATAATGCGCCAGCGAGTACCCTAGATAGATTCCCATCGATCGCCAAATATCCGTTACGCCCTCATGACCATCTTCAAGATATCCTTGCACATGCTTCAATCGTGCTGCATCCGTCACCCCATCACATTCCGGCAATTCAATACCTGCACGTGATGAAAGGTGGAAGACACATTGTTGTGAGAAATATAAGGCACCAACGCCAAAGTCTTTTGACCATTCACAGCACGCAGCATCGGTATTATAATCTACTGGAGCAAAGGCCAATTCATTAAGCCAGCCAGTGATATTGCCATCTGGATTTACATAGCCTACAGCCTCACTGGAGCCCATCGCGACTCCAAGCACGCCGTCTTCTTCAAGAGACATCGCGCCAGCCAACGCGGTTACATCGCCATCATTCACGATGTCTAACGGCACACCCATTTCTTTGCCGATATTGATAAACATTTCGCGCACCACATGGTAATCATCCTGAGAAATCCCGCGGAACAATGAGGCTATCATGGGTTTGTTATTTACATAGACCCCAGCAGACGACCCACCAATTGCATCCACCCGCGGCATTTTGGAGGCAGCCGTTTCGAGTGCAGCTTTTACTTCGTTTACATGGTATTGAGGATCAGTATTTTTACGCGGTTCCCAAACCACTTCTTCAGAATACACGGCTTCGCCATCAACCACTGCAGACACTTTACGGTCAGACGCCCCTAAATCGAATCCGATTCGGCATCCATCTAAATGACGCCCCAAAGGCGCAGTCGTTTCACGCGCAGCAGGCACTTCATCGGCGGCACACGAAACGATTTCAAAGGTTTTTGCATACACACTGTCACCCATAAAATCCGCATCGAAAGCGCGTAAGCCACCTTCTTTATAGGCATCTGATAAATGCGCACCTATACTGGCTGGACCACCTACATAAATTTTATAAGCTCCGCGTTGCCAAAGTAAAAATTTAACCAAGCGTTCGGTATAAAAAAAATTGGCCTCCGCTTCAGGTGTTCCTTCAGCGAACACCTGGGACTCAAAACGGGAAACAGACCCATCGCCACGCTCTAAACCTAGCACCAATGGTACACCATTACCGGATTCTGCTACAGCCTTCGCAAATGCTCGATTGGCTAAGATCGCGGGTCGATATCCAGGATCCAAAGGAGGGACAGTGGTGGGTTCAACAAGATAGGGAAAAGATGACATATCAGCGTTCCTGTATTGACGTTTCGTTGTACAAATAGGGCAAAAGAGAATGGATTAACGGCCTGAAAAGGCCCCAAAACAAGGGTTTATAATAGCGAAATTAGCCCAAACGAGTCAATATACCCAATCATTGATCATGTTAGGAATCATATTCAATCGAATTACTCAGCTCTTTGCTAAATAGATTTCTGTCTGATACTATACTAATACTGATA
>CALLLL010000269.1 GCA_938082445.1 uncultured bacterium | reverse complement strand
AAGCATACATTAATATTGGAAATCTTCATTTGCTGTGGATACACTGACCAGCATGACTATACTTCTAATTTTGCTAAAGGCGACGAGCATAGATCTCAATTGTAAAGGATTCAAGATGAAACGCATTATCACTACACTCATGCTTCTCCTAAGTTCTCTAACCTTTGCCGCTCCCCCAAAACCTATCATGACCAACACTCACACTTCTCAAGGAAGTGTGAGTGTATCTCCAAACACCGGAGTCTCTGACCAATTTGGCACATGGACTGTCACTCACACCGTCGGGCAAGACGGCATTGCAACCAACGGCGGCATCCGGGTACAGCTCCCCGATGTATGGCATGCTGGCCCACGTAACTCTGCCAATCGTCTTCAATCTACTGAGCCACAAAGCGATCATTATGTTAAAGCGTACACTTCCAATCCCGATGTCACCCTTAATACTATCGTAGAAGCACAAGTCGACAACCTACTTGTTAAGCATCGAAAAAAGTCTCTCGATGGCCGTAATGAACGCTATGTTTTTGTCGTACGTGTTCTCGTCACTAAAGGACAACTCAAGCCTTCAGATTCTGTCGATGTCGTTTATGGAGACACTTCCCAAGGCAGCCGAGGAATGCGCGGCTCAGCCATTTCTGCAAAAGATCGCCCTATACTAATCGCCATTGATGCAACAGGCGATTCCAATTTCTCGTTGCACACCCAACGCCCGTTGATTTCATCGATTCCTGGCCCAGTAGCGGCCATTTGGCTCAATGCTCCATCCAATGCAATCCCGAACAACCCCATTAATGTACGTGTAGCCTTAATTGACTCTGAGGACAATCCTGCGTTCGGCCCAGAAACCATAGCCATACGCTACCCCAAAGGCATCACCGGTCCAAAATCCATTAAGGTTCCCAAAGAATCCACAGGGGTCGATATCCCAGTCATTGCCAATACAACAGGAATCTTCCGCATTCAAGCCACTTGGGCGAATGAATCAGATATTTATTGGGCCAATCCCATCGAAGTGACTCAAGAACTTCCCGAATATCAGCTTTACTGGGGTGACCTTCATTCCCACACGCAACATAGTTGGGATGGTGTTGGTCAAGACGCTTTCGACTATGCACGTTACACTTCACGCCTCGACTATTACGCCATGACCGACCACGCTATGCCTCTATACGATGGTCTCAACAGCGGACTCAATCCAACCCTCTGGGAAGACTACCAAGCCGAGACAGAACACTACCATGCCCCAAATGAATTCGTAACCCTCCACGCCTATGAGTGTAGCTTTCGCGAACCGTATGGACATCACAACGTATACTTCCGCGGAAAAGCTGGCGTATTAAAAGACAATGTAGAAATTAAACTCCCTGAACTTTGGAAACTACTCAAGGCAGGTGACGCAATAACAATCCCCCACCATACGGGGAAATTCCCTGGGGGTGTAGACCTCAAAATTCACGATAAAACGTATCGGCGAAATTTCGAGATGTATTCCGGGCATGGACTTAGTGAAGTTTATGACCCAACACACCCGCTCTCTTTTGAGCATAGTGTTTTCACATCCAATTCCGACAGCCTCGATGCGCCTACACACATACAAGATGCCTGGCGCCAAGGATTGCATGTCTCTGCCATCGCGGCATCGGATGACCATCGATCCCGGCCAGGACTACCACATTACGGTATTGCAGCGGTCCGCGCTACATCCCTTACACGAAACGATATATTTCAAGGTCTGTACGATCGCTATACTTACGCAACTACCGGCTCTAAAATCATTGTACACTTTAGTGTGAACGGGACGCGCATGGGGGCTTTCAGTTCCATCACGAACAAAGCGGATATCGAATTACGCGTACACGGCACAGGCATCATTGCATACGCCGAGATATTACGTTGGCAACCCGGTGACAAAACATTTAAAGTAGTTAAACGCTATACCCCGGGCTCTATGGACTTACGCACCACATGGAGCGATCCCAACGCTGTTCCCGGATCTGTGTACTATACTCGAATGCAACAACAACGTCCTGTACACGGACGTATGGCCATGGCTTGGTCATCTCCTGTATGGCTGGGAAATGAAGATAAAGCAATCATCGAATCTGATGCTCGAACAAGCACTGAAACAGACATCCCCCCGCATATCGATATCGTTCAAGGCACCTCTGAAACTCTGCCCAAGGTTAATCAAGTGAGGCAATTGACCCACGGTCCCAAGCATCATTTCTTCGGCTATTATGGCATGACGCCTTGGGACTCCACAGGCGACTACCTGGTCTGCATGCAATCTGAATTTGGCAATCGACTTGTTGAAAAGGATGAAAAAGCCAATATAATTCTCGTTGATACTAAAACGGGCAAAACCGAGATCATTAACTCTACACGCGCATGGAATTTCCAACAAGGTTCGATGCTCCATTGGCTTGGAACGGCTCCTGACCGAGAAATAATCCACAACGCCAATCTGAACGGTGAACTAAAATCCGTTGTTGTGGATGTATTTACCAAAGAAAAGCGCTATTTACCTAAACCGGTCGCTGCTGTAGCCCTTAACGGTAAAATCGCCGCTTGCCTTAACTATGCACGTATTCGCGACACCCGTCCCGGCTATGGATATGCCGGAGTCGACGACCCATGGGCCGATGAAATCCACCCCAATGACGATGGTCTTTACATCATGGACATTGCTTCCGGTAAAAACAAGCTTATCGTCTCTTATGATCAAGTTGTCAAACTCGAAGCCCTGCCTGCTGAAGTCGCTCAGAAAAAAATGTGGTTTAATCATGTCCTCTTCAGTCGAGACAGCCAACGTATATTTTTTATGGCCCGTGTAAAAGACGCTAATAACCGTAACGTAACTGCTGCTTTTACTGTCAATACCGATGGCTCCGAACTTCGTTGTATTCTCCCCTACAGTTGGGGCGCTTCCCACTTCGACTGGGTCAATGACAAAGAACTCATCATTACTACCAAATATCAGGGCACCGAACCTTGGCTACATGTACGCCTCACCGACGGTGCAGATAAATCTACATACACCCCTCTCGCCAAAGAAACTCTCGGCAGTGATGGTCACTTACACGCATCTTACGATGAAAAATGGATGGTCACTGACTCGTATCCTTCTGGTCCTCATCGCATGCGTAAACTTTACCTTATGAATATGGACACCCAAGAAATCGCTCGTGTAGCCAGCTTCCACGAAGACAAAGCATACCACCGCGAATGGCGCTGCGATCTCCACCCTCGCTGGAGCCAGGACAACAAACGCATCTGTATCGACAACACCCAAGACGGCACAAGACAAATCTATGTGGTGGAGTTGGATATGCCGGAGTAATAGTGTACGTCTCAGCATATACATCGCAAACGATATCCGCCCCTTAATGGCGTGAAAGCCTAACTCGATATGCCAATATAATCTAAACATACTTAATAATTGGGAACACATAAATGCAATCAAACAAATTACTATTCATCCTAATAAGCATCTTATCTCTTTATACCCCCCAAGCATTCACCCAAACACTGCAACTCGCCCCAGCCCCCCTAAGCCACTGCACCCTCACCCAACACGACGACGACACCTACGAAATCACCACCACTGGCTCCGATCCTTTCCTTTATACTCAGCCACTGCCTGAAGGCATCAACCTTACCACAAACCATATTCTCGCATTCGAATACTTCAGCCTCACCGGCATAGGCGATACCCAAATCTTCCTCTCTCCCCCCACCCAAGAAAAATTCAGCGTCCACGGCGAAGGCCTCCCAAAAAGTGAAGGCTGGTCCAAATACAGCGTAGATTTAAAACCCGCCCTCGAAAAATGGGGTCAACCCGTCGCCAAATTCCGCATCGATTTCGGCATGCACAGCAAACGCACCATCCAAATCCGCCACCTCCAACTCCGCCCCAAATCCCAACAAGAACGAGCCCTCGAAGCCCGCATAGCTGCTAGAAAGGAAATCGAAGCAAAACAAACCCAAAAAATTCGAAACTATCTAGATAAAAATTACCCCTGCACCATTCCAAAAATTACTGTCGATGAAGAATCTATATACATCGAAGATGATATGAACCTAAATGGAAAAAACATACATCTTGCCGAAATTCCTCTACATGCTGACAGTTCTGACCCAATGCAAAGCGCCAAGATTCACCCCTTCCGCATGAAAGACCTAAAGACTTTAGGTTTAGAATTAGCTCGTTTCAATCCCGAAACCAAACAGGACCGGCTCCTTAGTCGATGGATCATGGTAGAAAAAGTAGACGACAAATACATCCCCCGTTCTCATGCACGTTACGTAGACACTGTTGCCTCCATAAACACCTACCCCGAAGAAAAGCCACACAACCGGAAAGGCCTAGGCGCATTTTCCCAAGGCCGACCGTTGAGCGATATCAAGGACCTCGACATCTCCGCCGTCACCGTCAACATCCTCCTCCACCAATACCTGCGTACCGCCCCTGCCGACGGATACACCCCACGCGAATACAGTGGACGCACCTTTTATGTAAACGAATCCGCCCTCGCCCGACTCGATCAAAATTTAGCCGATGCCGCTAAGCGTAAACTCATCGTCTCCGCCATCCTCCTCATTCCCCAAGCCGGTAATGCCAAACCCGGCGAATTCCGTCGACTCATTGCTCATCCCGACGCCGATCCCGCAGGCATCTACGTCATGCCCAACTTAACCTCCCAAGAAGGCGTCACCGCCTATGCTGCCGTACTCGATCTCCTCGCCGAACGATACGGCCGACCAGACAAAAAATACGGCCGTATCCATCACTGGATCATCCACAATGAAGTGAACTCCGGCTGGGTCTGGACCAACATGGGCGAGAAATCCGCGGCCACCTACATGGACGCTTACCACAAATCCATGCGCATGACCCACCTCATCGCCCGCCAATACAACCCCCACGCCCGTACCTTCATCTCCCTTGAACACAACTGGACATCTACCCATAACGACAAATGCCACACCGGCCGCGAACTCCTCGACCTCCTCATCGACTTCTCCAACGCCGAAGGCCACTTCGAATGGTCGCTGGCTTACCACCCCTACCCGCAAAACCTCGGCAACCCACGCACCTGGGAAGACCAAGACGCTACTTTTTCCTTCGACACTCCGCTCATCACCTTTAAAAACATTGAAGTTATCGACGCCTGGATGCGCCAACCTAAAGCTCTCTACCAAGGCAAACATCTCCGCGACATCCAATTCACCGAACAAGCCCCCAACTCCCCCGACTACTCCTCAACATCCCTCACCGAACAAGCAGCTGCCATGGCCTACGTGTGGAAAAAAATGGAACCCCTCGACTCCATCACCATGTTCCACGTCCACAACTGGGTCGACAACCGCCACGAAGGCGGCCTCCGCATCGGCCTACGTAAATACCCCAGCGACAAAGAAGACCCCCACGGGAAAAAGCCCATCTGGTACACCTTCCAATCCTTCGGCACCCCCGAAGAAGATAAACATATTGAGAAATATAAAAAGGTTATTGGCATACAAGACTGGGACGAGGTGATATACAAAAACAGCATCACTCCCGAGGGCAATTAAATGTTTAGCCATGAAGAATTACAACACATTCAAGACGAACTAAACATAGAAATCCCCCAATCCTATTGGGAAATTATGACCAATTTCCCATACCCTGAATTCGCTGAAGCCAACATTGTAGTAACATATTTAAAATCAAGTTATGTTTTAGAAGATACACAAGCCCATCGCAAAAGAGGCTGGTTCGATATCGACTGGCCAAATCACTATTTAGTAATAGGAGAAACCGGATGTGGAGACACTTACTTCATGCTCGCAGGAGAAAGCGGCCCCGTCTTTCTCGCCGACCATGAAGCAGGACCACATCCTGTGGAGAAACTCGAAAAGTGTAAGGTTGCAAATACAATAGAAGAACACATTAAAGAAACCATCGACCTAGAGATAGAGTGCCAAGAAGCTCAACGCCGTCGTGCCGAACGCAAGAAAAACAAAAAATGGTGGCAATTCTGGATTTAATCATGCAAGAACCCTACCCCATAACCTGCCCCCACTGCTGGCAAATCTTCGACATCACCCTCGACCTCTCCATCCCCAATCAGATCTTCGTCTACGACTGCGAAGTCTGCTGCAATCCCCTCGAAGTCGAATGCCGTGTAGACGACGGCCAAATCACCCACTGTGAAGCCCACTCCCTCGAGCAGTAAACTTCACCCAACTATCCTATACCTGCTATACTACCGCCTCAATTTCCCCATTAACTTTCTTGGAGCACCCCCATGCGCGTATTGGTACTCGGCGGTACTGGACTCATCAGCACCCCTATAGTTGAACAACTCATTCAAAGCGAACACGATCCCGTTATCATCAATCGTGGTCAAACCCCAAACCGTTTATCCGCCGAGGTCGAAACTGTCCACGTGGATCGTAATGAATTTGAAGCCTTTGAAACAGCCGTCGAGGAGATCAATCCCGATGCTGTCATCGATATGCTTACCTTTGATTCCTACACCGCAGAACATGCGGTTAATACCTTCAAGGACTCCAATGTAAAGCAGTATATTTTCTGTAGCTCAGCTTCTGTATAT
>CALLLL010000268.1 GCA_938082445.1 uncultured bacterium | reverse complement strand
TTTACGACCATTGGTAGAAAATCAAAAACCTACTGGGTTTATTTCTGAGATTCAAAATCTTGTTCCATCGTGTGGTAAATGTAATCAATCAAAGGGCAATAGACACTGGGCGAAATGGATTTTAAGTAACGCAAAATTATCACCTAAAACAAGAAATTCTAATCATCTAGAATTACGTATGACACGTTTAGAAGAATATGAGCTATGGAGAAAACCAACTCAACTAGATTTTGAATCCATCATAGGAAAAGAGAAATGGGAGCAACATTGGGAAAATTGGGACACTGTGATTTCTACAATGAAGCATGCACAAAATTTAGCCACTGAAATCAAACTCGCTATTAGTAATTCTCATTATTCCAAATAAAAAAGCGCCTAGGCTATACTCCTAGGCGCTTATTAATTGAAATATAAAACTACTTAATTTCCGAAAGGATTGTTCCGTGCGATGGTTTGTTCACGGCCAGGGCCTACGCTCACGATGGAGACTGGCACACCGGACAGACGCTCAATGGTCTCAATGTATTTTTGGGCATTCTCAGGCAATTCTTCCCATGAACTACAATCGCTGATATCCGATTCCCAACCAGGGAATTCGTCATAAATCGGTTTAGCGGATTCAATATGCGCCAAGCGAGTCGGGAATTCATCGGTTACTTCACCATTGATTTCATAGGCCGTACAGATTTTAATGGTATCGAATATACCCAGCACATCGCCTTTGGTCAATACAAAGCTGGTGATACCACAAATGTTTACCGCACGACGAATTTGAACCATATCCAGCCAGCCACAACGACGAGGACGTCCAGTGGTAGCACCAAACTCATGGCCTGCTGCGCGAAGAGCTTCGCCGGTTTCACAATGCAATTCGGTGACAAAAGGTCCCTCACCCACACGTGTACAATAGGCCTTCATAATGCCGATCACACCATCGATGCTGTTGGGGGCAATTCCTGCTCCGGAGAACACACCGCCGGACATGGTGGTGGAACTGGTGACATACGGGAAGGTTCCGTGGTCGATGTCGAGCATCGCGCCTTGAGCCCCTTCATAGACTATATTCTGATCGGCTTGCTGCGCTTTGTGCAACATCAAGGTTGTATCAGCAGCGTATTCACGCAGGCGATCCGCATAGCGGGAGTAATCTTCAATAATGGCATCATAATCCAAAGCTTCTTTTCCAAAAGCTTTGGTTAGAATGGTGTTTTTAAAGTCGAGGACTTCTTTCACTTTTTGCTTAAACGTTTCAGGCTCAATCATGTCGCCAAAGCGAATACCAAAGCGATCGGCTTTATCTGCATAGCAAGGACCAATCCCACGATTCGTAGTACCGATTTTATTCTCGCCGCGGGCTTCTTCTTGGGCGCCATCCAAGGCCTTGTGATAAGGCATGATGATATGGGCAGCTTCAGAAATGTGCAAGCGCCCCTTTACTTCACAGTCGGCCTTAGCCAAATCATCAAGTTCCTGAATCAATACAGCAGGGTCAATTACAGTACCATTACCGATGATGCACTGAGCGTCTGGGTGCAAAATACCGCAAGGAATCAGGTGCAACACCGTTTCTTGATCGTTTACAACAACTGTATGGCCAGCATTGTTGCCGCCTTGGTAACGCGCGACGACATCGGCTTTTTTCGTAAGGAAATCGACAGTTTTGCCTTTTCCTTCATCACCCCACTGCATTCCGACGATGATATATCCCGGCATGGTATTCTCCGTAACGTATAAGTTGGTCTTATTGGTTCAAATCAAAGATATTGGATTCAGGAGCAGGTGCTTGAGCTTGTTGTTCCTGTTGCATTTCCAATACTTGCTCTTCACGAATAGCAAAAATACGCTGCAATTCACCAATCGCTTCAGTCAAATTATTGGCTTCGCCTTCTTCCAATTTTCCAGCTGTCTTTTCTTGCAACATTATGAGCGTGGAAATCAGGTGATGCGCGTAGTTCATATCCACTTGCACTTGCTGGCCTTCTTCACCTGTAAGCCCCAAAGAGACCATCGTCTGCGCGGCTATTCCGGAGACAAGGCTATCGAATATAGTGAAATTCTCTCCGGGTTCAGTAAATTCTTCAGGCTCTTCAGGCGCCTCTTCGGCGGGCTCCAACGCTTGTTGTTTTTCGCGTTCGACCTGAGTTTTCCAGTCTTCATCAACAATGATTTTAGGTTCTTCGTCCGACATGGGATCACCTCGTGTAGGGTGCCCTCAATCCACTGGGCACGGGCTTGCCTGTACAATCCTGGATGCGATTCGTGGTCAGTCACTTTTCACAAAGAACCGGCCCTTCGGGTTGCGAAGGGCCGGACGATGGTTATATCTGGTCAGACCTGTCCTACATTAAATGCAGACATGCCTAAACGATAAGCATCCAGTATTCCGGGCTTAACTATTTATTTTTATGACGATTCGCGCGGCGTTTTTTCTTGCGTTTATGCTTCGAAATTTTTGCGCGACGTACTTTTCTACCACCAGCCACTGGATGACTCCTTCGTTTGTCTACTCTTGGGTCGAGTATTGTTTCACGTTAATTATGCGTAATGCAAACAGCGATTAGGACAGCCATTGCTCGTCAGGCATACCGTAATCGAGAACTTCGTTTTCGTTAAAATATAAAGCAATTTCGCGTTTAGCCGTATCTACAGAATCCGACGCATGCACTACATTGTTTTGCATGCTCAAGCCGAAATCACCGCGAATTGTACCTTGTGCAGCTTCAAGCGAATTGGTCGCGCCATTCATAGCACGTACCACACTCACAGCCTCATTGCCTTCCCATACCATTTGAACAGTAGGGCCAGACGTGATAAAGCTAATCAGGTCAGGGAAAAACGGACGTTCAGCGTGTTCAGCGTAATGCTCACCCGCCAAGGCTTCGGTCATCACTTGCATCTTCAGACCCACCAATTTCAATCCGCGTTTTTCAAAACGACCAATGATATCAGCAATCAATCGACGACCTACACCATCAGGTTTTACCATTACAAATGTACGTTCAGCCACAATTCTAAACCTTTATTAACAATATATATAGTAAGTATAGGCGCACCCATAGACGCAAAATGCGCTGGGGCTACATGAACACCGAACGGTATTCGCCTAGAAACACAGCGAGTAGAGTAGCAAATAAAGGGTTTCGGGTTCAAGTTAGCCACGGCTAAAAGTTTCCAGGCAGTCATTCACCCAAAGCCCAGCAGCAGCTAAAACAAGTCGCCTTGTTCCTGTCCTGGCGCCAGACAATCCGCTGAGTCATGCTTAACGCTATTCACCAAGGGAGAAACCGGATAGGCATGCATCAAATCAGCCTCATAAGGCTTGAGCAAATCCTGCAAATGCTCAGGATTATGCTCTTCTGTATCCAGCCATATGGCTTCATCAGATTCATGCAATATCACCGGCATGCGATCGTGGATGGGCTTGACCAACGCATTGGCTTCTGTCGTTATAATGCTGAAGCTATGCAACATCGAACCATTCTGCATATCCCAGCGATCCCAAAGCCCGGCAAAACACACTGCACCTTCATCAGCCCGACCGATATAATACGGGGTCTTCTGCGCACCAGAGCGTTTCCATTCATAAAAACCCGATGCTGGAACCAAGCAACGGTGACGAAGAAAAGGCGTTTTGAAACTGGGTTTCTCGGCGACTGTTTCCCCGCGCGCATTGATGAGTAGCTTGCCCGATTGATCGGTAGACGCCCAATGCGGCACGAAGCCCCAACGCATAGATTCATGACGCGTTTCCAAGTCTTCACGCACAATGACTTCAACAGGCTGCCTAGGGGCAATATTAAAACGTGGCCCTTTGGTTGACACATGATTATCAATAAACCTATACCGCTTAAAAATAGACTCCACCGCATTGGTCTGCACAAATCGCCCACACATGCGCTAATGTATCCCGACCGCATTGAACGCTTTGGCCCCAGACTCATGACTTTTCATTGTGCTGAACATAGAGCTTTCTATATTCATCCATTTGGAGCCATTCAGCGCATAACAATAATCAATTTCCCGGTATTGGCGTGTGATGGTTTCATCCCCTTCTTTGCCTGTTTCCATTGCCAAATAGCGCAAATTATTGTCCCGAATAAATATTGATATTTTCCCCGCAGGTTTTCCATAAAGAGTAAATTTACGCGAAGTGTCTATAACCGAGATAATTTCATGCGATGACCCACCATCCACAGCAATGTCAATATCTTCACTATATTTATCAATTAAACGCTCCGGGTTGGTGATTTTTATCATATCAAATCCCTTTTCCCAATGGGCACAAATAAAAAGGAGGCTCCCTAGACGGGAACCTCCTTTATTCGATGAACTAATTTATATTTGAGTTATACAGCTGCACCATACTCAACCAATAGAGCATCCAGCATACGCATTGGGAACTCGCTACCTGGGTATTTAACAAACTCAACGTGACCATCCAGATACAGGATGTTACCACCACCCGGTACGTGGTTGTAGTCACCCGGCTGCAGACGTACGATATCAAAGTACATGCTGATGGTACTTTGCGCTTTAGCGGAACCAGCAGGATTGTTGATATCTGTAATCAAGAAACGTTCGATACCTTCACGCAAACGCAAGAAATCACGACCTGTTGCTGCGCCTGCAAGTGCGCCAAGACCAACGGCAGTCAGGTTTGCACCATCAGCCTCCAGGGCCTCTGACATAACTTCTTCTATGGCATCAAGATTGCCAAACCCGGCAGACGTTGCTTGAGCTACTTGAATACCGGCGATAGCAGCCATTACATCTGCATCAAATACGCCTGCACCAACTAAAGTAGCAAGCTGAGTGCCTAGTGCTGCAGCATCACCATTATCTGCTGCAGTAAGAGGCCCCAATATAACAGACGAATTGTTTGGATCAGGAGCGGGACCATCAATATCTTGACTTGAAAAGAGCCATCCAACATAAAAGTAGGAATCCTGATTCAAGCGGCAAGGATTGACAGCATTACTTCCATTTTCATTCATGTTTACATTAAACGAATTCGATGATGCATCGGAGGGGCACTGTAACACATTGGTATCGCTCAGATACTCTGGATAAATATCCGGGCCGTGCGGGAAGAATCTAATTGTAGGCGCATCACAATCCTCATTAACATCGGCTGCCACTGCTGGCCCATTAAACCCTTGACGTGGGAAGTCTTGTCCGTTCGATTCATTAGCATACATTTTGAATACGAGCCCCATTTGCTTCAAGTTGTTTGCACAACTTGCTCGACGGGCGGCTTCACGGGCACGGGATAATGCGGGGAGCAGAATCGCTGCCAAAATACCGATGATCGCAATCACGACCAACAACTCAATCAGGGTAAAACCTTTTTTCTTCATAACGTTTCTCCTTTTCTTAATGAAATAAATATATAACTTTGACTAAAGCTCAACAACGAACAAAAGTCGTATACCTGACTAAAGCATATAGTGAATCAGTTAATCTGTCAACCAATAAAACGGAAAATGACGAATAAAAATTGCTGAGCGGCCTCGAATAATTGTTTTTATTGATATTATCAAGAGTTCTGCAAGGCTTTATAGTATATTTCATACAAATCAACCGAACACGGTGCTTTAAAGTGTGCGATAGGCCCCCGAAAAAAATCAGAACTTCTCAAAGTCAGAAAATATTCATAGTCGCTACCCGGTAGAGCTTCGAAAACATCCACATCAATAATATTGTTAGTTTGTTCAACCGTTTCAAGATCAGTATAAATGCCCTGAATATTCTCTCCCAACTCCGTATCAAAAAATAAAAACCGGGTCCCCGAATGATTCAGAATGTATTCAATCTCTCCCGTGGATAAGCGCATATTGCTCGACACCAATACTCCACCAGCTAACATGACCCCAAAATGGGCTTCCAGGATCTGAGGTATATTGGGGGACAAAAACGCGACTAGATCACCCTTTTCTAAGCCCGATGCGCGTAACTAAAACACTAAGCGATTGACCCGTTCTCCAAACTCACGATAAGTAAATTGTTGCTCACCATACACAATAGCCGTTTTGTCCGGATAGACTTCTGCACTCCGCTGGATAAAACTCAAAGGGGTCAAAACACTCTGATACACTTCATCAAACCCGGCCATGCAACCATCTCCTATATTCAGCTAACAATATGCTCCATAAATTCTTGCACAGGCATCGCTTCTAAAGAAGCTTTATCTGTACACAAAGCGTAAATGGATTCTACACGATCGGCTGAAAAACAGGTAGCCAAGTTGGATTTAAATTTTTGCTCCAATACAGGAATGCCTTCTTCGCGACGGAAGCGGTGTCCAATAGGATACACAACTTCGACTTTTTCGGTACTACTACCGTCTTTGAAAAATATCTGAATCGCGTTTGCAATGGAGCGCTTTTCAGGATCGTGGTATTCATTGGAGTACCGCACATCTTCCTGTACAACCATTTTGTCACGCAATTCATCAATGATCGGGTTATCAGCATGAAAGTCATCTTCATAATTTTCCGCCACTAAATCACCAAAGGCCAAGGGCACAGCCACCATATACTGTAAACAGTGATCACGATCGGCTGGATTAGCCAACTCACCGACTTTAGATATAATACGAATCGCCGATTCATGGGTAGTCAATTCAATTCGTTCGATATCATCCAAGCGATCCTTCACTTCAGGATGCAACGTCACTGCTGCTTCACAAGCAGTTTGAGAATGGAACTCTGCAGGGAACGAGATCTTAAAGAGAATATTCTCCATCACATACTCGCCATACTCACGTTGGAATTTAAACGCTCGGTCTTCAGGGTCTTTCAACTTCAAATCGGCATTCGTTTGACTAAAGGAAACATCATAAAACCCCCACTGCGGTGCACTCAGCACTCCAGGAATCCCCATCTCGCCACGCATGGCCATGTCCGCCAGCTTCACCCCACGCGACGTAGCATCCCCAGCAGCCCACGATTTACGCGATCCCGCATTAGGAGCATGACGGTAGGTACGCAAGGAGGAGCCATCCACCCATGAATGGGATATCGCCGCCATAATCTGTTCACGATCCCCGCCTTTCATTTTAGTAACTACGGCAGTAGTCGCCAAACGTACCAACAACACATGACACAAGCCAACTCGATTGAAACTATTTTCCAATGCCATGACACCTTGGATTTCGTGCGCCATTATCATGTATTCCAATACTTCACGCATCGTAAACGGGGCTTCACCATTCGCAACGCGCACTTGCGACAAATAATCAGCCACAGCAAGAATTCCACCCAAGTTATCCGAAGGGTGCCCCCATTCGGCTGCAAGCCACGTGTCATTAAAGTCGAGCCAGCGAATGATACACCCGATATCCCAAGCAGCCTTCACCGGATCCATAACATAGCTCGTACCCGGCACACGCGCACCGTTGGGTACGACAGTGCCATCAACGACAGGGCCCAATAATTTTGTACAGGCCGGAAATTTTAAGGCTAGGAACCCACAGCCTAAGGTATCAATTAAACAATTGCGTGCCGTTTCCAAAGCTTCATCGCTTTTCACTTCATAATTCAACACATAGTCTGTGATGGCCTGAATCTCTGCATCGTATTCAGGTCGGTTATTCAAATCTACATTGGCACTCATTGCTTTTCCTTATGGTATGTATTCAAAAAATAATTATTAAAAAAATTATCGCGCATCAATCGTTGGGACATTGCGTGGTTCTGGTCCGATATAATCCGCACTGGGCCGGATGATACGGTTGTTCTCGCGCTGCTCCATCACATGCGCCGCCCACCCCGTTAACCGGGAGCATACAAAAATTGGTGTGAATAACTTCGTAGGAATCCCCATGAAGTAATAGGTCGAAGCATGGAAGAAATCTGCATTACAAAATAGTTTTTTAGTATCCCACATGTATTCTTCACAGGCCACCGAGATATCATAGAGCGAAGTGTCACCAAATTCGTGAGCCAATTTTTCAGACCACGCTTTGATAATTACGTTACGCGGATCGGATTCACGATATATCGCATGACCAAAGCCCATGATTTTTTCTTTGCGCTCGAGCATTCCAGCCATTTGCGTTTTCGCATCTTCGGGTGAAGTAAATTGTTGGATCATATCCATCGCTGCTTCATTGGCGCCGCCATGCAACGGACCCCGCAATGAACCAATCGCCCCCGTAATACACGAAAACATATCAGATAAAGTCGAAGCGCATACGCGTGCCGTAAAGGTCGAAGCATTAAACTCATGCTCAGCGTATAAAATCAACGAGACGTCCATCACGCGCTCATGCAATTGGGAAGGACTCTTGCCGTTCAATAAAGCCAAAAAATGCCCCGCAATAGAGGACTCATCCGAAGTACAGTCAATATTCACCCCATCGTGACTAAAACGGTACCAATAACACATAATCGCTGGGAAGGCTGACAATAAGCGATTCGCGGCGCGTTGTTGATCGGCAAAATCTGCTTCTGGCTCCACATTCCCCAAGAATGAACATCCCGTACGCATCACATCCATCGGATGGGCATCGGCCGGAATGCGTTGCAAGACTTCTTTTAACGATTGTGGCAAATCACGCATGCCCATCAGTTCATTTTTATAATCATTCAACTGAACAGCGGTCGGCAATTCACCATAGAACAGCAAGTATGCCACTTCTTCAAAAGTCGCATTCTCCGCGAGGTCCGCAATGTCATATCCGCGATACGTCAACCCACTGCCGGATTTCCCCACCGTACACAAGGAGGTTTCCCCAGCACTCTGTCCACGCAACCCCGCCCCGCTTAATTTCTTGTCTACCATGACACCGTCCTCTTATTATTTTTTCTCATCTTCAAATAATTGATCGAGTTTATCTTCAAAGGCGTGATAGCTCAGATAATCATACAACTCCATGCGCGTTTGCATGGTGTCCACAACAGCCGACTGATCACCATCCGCTAAAATTGTTTTGTAAACCTGCTCGGCGGCTTTGTTCATCGCACGGAAAGCAGACAAAGGATACAAAACCATGGCCACACCCCACGCAGCCAACTGCGCTTTGTTGTACAGTTCCGTTTTACCGAACTCCGTCATGTTCGCGAGAATCGGCACATCCAAGGCTTCAGCGAATGCGCGGTAGTGTTCCTCAGTCTGTACAGCTTCGGCAAAAATCCCGTCAGCACCCGCAGCAACATACGCCTGTGCACGCGCAACGGCTTTTTCCAAACCTTCTTGCGCAAAAGCATCGGTACGCGCCATGAT
>CALLLL010000267.1 GCA_938082445.1 uncultured bacterium | reverse complement strand
GGTGGCTTCATGGCTGTTGAGAAGTGCCTTTATGGTAAAACTAAAGGTATCGCTTTATTGTCTAAGCATCGTGGCGAAAAACCTGAGCCGCGTGATCGTAATGAAGATAGTTGGTCTCAGGAAAAAATCATTCAGGAAATTTTGGACAGTGGTTTGCGTGGACGTGGAGGCGCTGGATTCCCTACGGGTCGCAAATGGTCTTTTGTTCAGGGTGCACCCGGTGAGAAGAAGTATGTAATATGCAATGGCGATGAAGGTGATCCTGGTGCGTTTATGGATCGAATGATTCTGGAGTCGTATGCCTATCGAGTTCTTGAGGGCATGGCAATTAGTGCATTGGCTGTGGGTGCGGATGAGGGTGTCTTGTATATCCGTGCAGAGTATCCGTTGGCGACGAAGCGCATTTGTGAAGCGATCGAAAAATGTGAAGACGCAGGACTCTTAGGTGATAATATTTTGGGCAGTGATTTTTCACTGAAGCTTAGTGTCAAAGAAGGCGCTGGGGCATTTGTATGCGGTGAAGAGACTGCTTTGATTGCTTCGATTGAGGGGAAGCGAGGCATGCCTACTATTCGACCGCCGTATCCGGCAGTACAAGGATTATGGGGTTGCCCAACACTGATTAATAATACTGAGACCTTGGCTATGGTGCCTTGGATCATGCGTAACGGCGCTGAAGAATTTGCCGCATTGGGTACGGATAAAAGTAAGGGTACTAAGGTATTCTCGTTGGCCGGAAAAATTCGACATGGGGGCTTGATCGAAGTACCTATGGGGATCACTATCAATGAAATCGTTCACGATATTGGTGGCGGAATTGATGGCGATTTGAATTTTAAAGCGATGTTGGTGGGTGGCCCATCTGGCGGGTGTATACCTGCTGCATTGGGTGATACGCCTGTGGATTATGAGGCCTTATCTGAAATCGGTGCGATGATGGGATCGGGTGGATTGATCGTTTTGGATGAATCCGACTGCATAGTTGAAATGTGCCGCTACTTCTTGTCGTTTACACAGGATGAATCGTGCGGTAAATGTACGCCGTGTCGTATTGGTACTATGCGTATGAAAGAAATGTTAACGCGTCTATGTGAAGGTAAAGGCAAGGCGAGTGATTTGGATTTACTGGATGAGTTGGGGCAGGTGATTAAAAACCAAAGCTTGTGTGGTTTGGGTAAAACGGCTCCGAACCCTGTGTTGACTGCATTGACTTATTTCCGTGAGGAATTTGAAGCTCATATCAACGGGAAATGTCCTGCTGGAAAGTGTAAACCTTTAATTGATTATTGGATTATCGATACCTGCATTGGTTGCACAAAGTGTGAGCAAGTGTGCCCCATTGATAATTGTATAGAATCAACTCCATTTAAATTACATGATATTAATCTGGATCTGTGTACACGATGTGATGCGTGTTTGCCGGTGTGTCCAACGGATGCCATTTTGGCCGGATCGCGTCAATTAGAGGAATCACGTAGTGGTAAAGCTTAAGATCAATAATCAGGAAATCGAGGTCGAGGAAGGTACGACCCTTATCCATGCTGCTCAGTCGATGGGCGTGGAAGTTCCTACGTTGTGCTATTGGGAAGGCGTTAAGCCGATGAATTCGTGCATGCTGTGTGTTATGCGCGATTCCAATACTGGGGTCTTGCATCCTTCATGTTCAACTATGTGTCAAAATGGCATGGATATAGAAACCGATAGCGGTGATGTATGCTCTGCACGTAAGGATGTCTTGGAATTGGTGATTAGTGAGCATGTGGGCGATTGTGAGGCTCCGTGTACACATACCTGTCCCGCCCATATGAACATTCCTGTGATGATGCGTCAGATTTATGAAGGTGATTTGGATTCTGCTGCGTATACGGTGACCAATGGTTTGGTATTCCCGGGGACGTTGGGCTATGTGTGTCCTGCACCGTGTGAAAATCCTTGTCGCCGGAAAAGTTATGACGAAACAATGAAGATTAAGCAGTTGCACCGTGAAGTATCTGCCCGGGCACTTGTTGAAAATCCTGAGTTATTGGACACCCCGGATGATACCGGGAAGCATGTGGCAATTATTGGTGCTGGCTTGGCTGGCATGGCAGCGGCTTGGGTATTGCGCAAATCGGGGCATGCTTGCACGATGTACGAACGTGAAGCCAAAGCCGGGGGTAAAGTACGCCATTTAAGTGAAGAAGAACTCCCCAAACAAGTGCTGGATGATGAAATTGATTTTATTGGTAAAATCGGAGTGAATTTTAATTATAACGCCGAGATCAATGGTAACGGTGATTTGGATGCTCTCACGAATCAGTATGATGCGGTAATTGTGGCCTGTAATGATGTAGCAAAACCGGGCGGTAAGGTTTTTGAAGCCAAGGAACATAAGCTTGATGTTCGTGCGGTGGGCAATGGAAAAGTTACGGCGACTTGGGTGGATAAGTATCTTAAGAGCATCAAGAATGATCCGCCTCCGAAATTATTTGATTCAAAATATGGGAAAATCGGTAAAGAACACCTTAGTAAATTGCTGGAGAACAAGACGGCCATTAGTGTACCCAAGATAGAAGGGGAACTGGTGGATTCTCGTGTGGAAGCCGGTCGGTGTTTGCATTGTGATTGCCGAAAGCGGGTGTCTTGTGGCTTGCGTAAATGGGCATCGGATTATGGTGCGGAAAAGAAAAAGTTTTATGCTAGTGAAGAGCCGGATGTACGTATATTAGGTAAAGGGAATGTGATTCTTGAACCTGGTAAATGCATTCGTTGTGGCTTATGTGTGGCCATTGCTGAAAAGCATGATGAAGATATCGGGCTGGCCTTTGTGAATCGTGGATTCGATATGGAAATACAGGTTCCTTTTGATCATGATTTTGATGAAGCCTTAAAAAAATCGGCTCCAGAATGTGTACAAGCTTGTCCGACGGCGGCAATAGCCTATCGGAATGGCGAAGATGTATTTGCATGCCATACAAGTACTGACATAGAACTCAAACGTGATGTGCCGACTTTAACAGATCTCTAATATTTTTTTGTTATATTTATATACTACCTAGCAGTACTTAACCCCAAGGAATTATCGTATTATGCATTACAGAAAAGGTTTTACCCTAATTGAGTTGTTGGTGGTGATCGCCATCATTGGTATTTTAGCAGCGATTTTATTGCCTGCGCTTTCACGTGCACGTGAAGCGGCGCGGCGTGCATCGTGTCAGAACAACCTTAAGCAAATGGGCTTGGTGTTGAAGATGTATGCCAATGAGTCCGACGGCAACAAATTTCCCCGTACGCATGGCGGACAGCCTTTTGGTCTGGTGGCATTTGCCGTTGGTTGTGATCCCGATTCAATTCGTGAACGTCCAACTTTTATCCCGTTGATGAGTGAAATTTATCCTGAATATTTATCCGATTTAAATGTGTTGTTGTGCCCTAGTGATAACCGTATCGGTCAGGAGAATCCTCTTAAGCAAGCTGAAGATGATGGTAGCAATACCTGTGCATTTGAAGATGTCATCACCAATGGCGACGAGAGCTATAATTATTTAGGGTATGTATTGGATAATGTTGATGCAACGGCCTTTGGTATCCCTGCAGATCCGGCGGCTCAGTATACAACGCCTTTGCAGTATTTCGGTGTTTCGGCCTGGAATAATATTTATGCCATTGATTTTAATCCTGCCAATGATGACCAGTTGGACGAGAATGTTGATCTTGGCGATGTTGAAACAATTCTCTCTTTACCGGCAGGTTTTTTATCGACTTCGGGAAGTGGTGGTAGCGATACGATTTTGCGCCTTAAAGAGGGTATCGAGCGTTTCATGATTACGGATATTAATAATCCAGCTGGATCGGCCGAAGCGCAATCGACCTTGCCAATTATGTGGGATACCATAAGTACTTCAGTTAGTGGCGGGATTGGGTATAATCACGTACCGGGTGGATGCAATACCTTGTATATGGATGGCCATGTAGAATTTATTCGTCAAGGCGATACCTTCCCAAGTACTTTATACCATGCGGAACTCAATGGATTCTTTAATGCCGGCTTTACTGACGGTATGCTGTAGACCATATGCATTAATAGCGCTACTTTTAACTCCCTTCTTGATTTGGGTCAAGGAGGGAGTTTTTATATGATGTCGAGGGTGTAGGCTAAGGTGAAATAGATTCCGATAAGAAGGAATACGCCGCCAGTGATGTTGCGGGCGTATTTTTCTATCGACTGGATGCTTTTGAAGGCTTTGCTGACACGGTGTTTAGCGAGCATTATAAGTAGGGCAAAGATTAAGACTGGTACGGCAACACCGAGGGCGTACATAAGGGGAAGGAATATACTGGATTCGTGCGTAACTGCAAGGGGGATGAGACTGCCAAAAAAGAGTGCGGCTGTGGTTGGGCAAAAGGACATGGCAAAAACGATTCCAAGAAGCGATGACACCCAGAGTCCACCTTGCTCTGCTCGTTTTTGTGCTTTTTCCTTGAGCACTCCTTTTCCAATATGGAATGCGAGTAATTGAAGTAAAAATAATGCAGTGATGATGAGGATTGGACCAAGAAGTCGGAGCATGTAAGTTTGTAACCATAGGGATACTGAGGGCACTGAAAGCAGGCTACTGACTAGGAGGGCACTCATAATGATGTATGCGAGGGCTTGTCCAAAAATGTAGAACAGTCCGGAAATGAGCGCATAGCGCGTATTGTCAATTTTTCGCGCGATGAAAGTGATCGCTGCGACGTTGGTGGCCATGAGGCAGGGGCTGATGGCTGTGAGAATGCCTAACCAAAAGGCGATGGCCATAGCGAGTGTATAATCGCTCATGAGGCCTCATTAATGAAGGTATCTAGGCTGTCTTTGATGTAGGTAATGTATAGTTCTTTATCGCCTACTTTATCCCAAATATCTTCAAGATTGTTGAATCGATGGATTTGCCCATCTTTAAATGCGATAAGGACAATGGATTTCGAATAGAGCCCGAACTCTTCAACGTACTGTTTGTTTTCTGGAGTGCGCATGTCGAGGGTTTTCCATTGCATGGTGCCTGCTGTGAGTTCATCGGCATAGGTAGTTTTGATGGTTTCCAGGGCATAGTTTTCAAGTTTTTCACAGGTGCTGCAGTAGATGTCGTTGTAAAAGAAATATACGGCGAAATCGGGTTTTACAGATTCTACGGCGATGGTGGTATCATGAGTGGGGCGAGAGGGCGAGGGGATAATTCCGGGTTGTTCTTTGGGGCTTAAGAATACATATGCAAGGCTGCCCAGTGCGAAAATGAGTAGTAGTGCGGTTATGGTATTGCGAAGGATCATGAAAGTACCGTTTGTTGGTGAAGTTGTATGCTTATGGATATTCTATCATGTTTGTCTAAACGATCTGCTGTGAATACTTTTTATAGGGATTGTGTTAGAGTGATAAGAGAGTTAATTGGGAGGAAACCATTATGTCGAACCTTCAAGACGATATATTAACGATTGATGAAGCAGCTGCAGTATTAAAAGTAGATGCTGCTATTGTACAAACACTTTTGGAAGACCAAGCTATTCCGGGTCGGCAAATTGGAGATGAGTGGCGTACCACCTTACGGGCTTTGGTTAGTTATGTAGATGGAGTCCCGATACAGGGCGAGTCATCTTGTTGTGTACCGATGCAGTGTTGTACCCCCGAAGGGGATAGCACTGGGGTTATTAAATGCTGTGTGCCAGGAGATAGCGGGTGTTGCTGAGCCTTTTGTCTATTGTCCGATACAGTATAGGCGTTTACCGCTGCGCAGGATAAGTTTGTTGTCTGCGATGGCTAAACTGGCTTTGTTTCTGGCTACTTCTACTTGGTTATGGCCTAAGAGTTTGAAGCCATCGCTAATATCAACCACTACGGTTTCGCTGTCTTCGTTTACGCAATAGAGTTTATTATCAGCAACCACGGGGGATGACCAGAAGCGAGCAGAGCCGTCTAGATCACCTTGCCAGACCACTTTACCGTTTGCTGGATTGATGCAGGTGAGTGTCTTCTTCACACCGTTTACGATGTACAGTCGTTTGTTGTGGTAAACAGAAGTTGTTACGTCCGTAGTTCGTTCATCAAATATCCAGTCGGCTGTTGTGAGATCCATTTTTTTATCGGGGTCGGGGCGAAATCCGTATGCACGTGCTCCACGGGGTTGCCCACAGAAGACTACGTCGTCACAGATGACGGGGGTGGGTATAAGGCGCCAGTGATGTTGTTTTTCTGGATTATCAGCAAATCGCCAAATCTCTTTACCGGTATTGATATCGTGGCCGGTGGTGTAATCTCCTCCTTGCACAACGATAATGTCTTTGCCTTTGAATTTCATGGGGACGGCGCAGTTGTAGGAGTCATAGGATTCGGCTACAGCATCTGAGGGTCGATGCACACGAAATACGGTATCGCCAGTCTTTGCATCGAGGGCTACCACATGGGAATGTTTATCGGTAGATTCATTTAGTTTTGAACGAGGGACCCATTGGGCGCGAAGTATGGGGAGGTATAAGCGGCCTTTGAAAAGTAGTGGGGTACTGGTATACCCGAACTGCATGCTGATTGGACCAAAATCTTTTTCAAGGTCTCGACGCCATTGCTCATTGCCGTCATGGTCGAGGGCGATGAGTTCTCCGCTGGCGAAGGTGAAGTAGACCATTGTATCGTCTGCTACGGGAGAACTGGATGCGAGGTCGTTGCGTTGGACGGATTTATTGACTTTAGAAAGGGGTTTAGACCAGAGCAGATCGCCTGTTTTAAGGTCGAAGCACATCCCTAAAAGCATTTTTTCTTCAGCATCGTTTGAATTTACAAAGATACGTCCGTTGGAAACGACTGGGGAAGCTGAACTGTAACCAGGCATATCGTAGGACCATAGTACATTTTTCTTTTCATCCCATTGTGAGGGGAGATTGGTAGCTTTGGTGGTGCCGTTTAAGTTGGGACCACGCCATTGTTGCCAGTCTTCGGCGTGAATCGTTGGAATAAGCCCAATACTCAAAATGGTTAGTATAATGAACTGCATGGTGACACGGTATTGCATGGTCAATTCCTCCCGAATCTAAGACTTTATTTTATAGCTGTTTTGATTGACTTTGATACGCTATTTCGCTTTAATACTAGGATTGTTTTAATCGTCTACACATCGAACGCTATTTGCGTTAAATCTACTAGAGGAGTGCATTATGCACCACAAATTAATTGTATGCAAGTTGACGACTATTTTACTGTTTTTGGTTGCATTTGGCGGCTTGTATGTCGCACCAGCATTTGCGGCAGATTGGCCTCAATTTCAGGGGCCAGATCGAAGCGGTGTTTCTAGCGAAACAGGGCTGGCGCGTACTTGGCCTGAGGGTGGACCGACTGAATTGTGGTCGACAAACTTGGGTGAGGGGTTTAGCGGGGCTGCTGTAAAAGATGGTGAGGTCTTTGTTGTTGACCGTAATGGTGAATTAGAGGACATGCTTCGGGTGTATTCTTTGGATAGCGGCAAGGAGCTTTGGAATTTTAGCTATGATGCCCCGGGCAAGGTCAGTTATCACGGCTCTCGGACTACACCCACGGTAACGGATACACATGTATTCTTTGTAGGGGTAATGGGCGATTTTTATTGTATTGATCGAGCCACTAAAAAACCTGTGTGGAGCAAGAATTTAGTAAAAGACTTTAAATTGAAGCGTTTGCCGGGTTGGGGAATTTGTCAGGCGCCTATTTTATACAACGACTTAGTCATCGTGGCGCCTCAGTCTGCTGAAGCCTCAATTGCGGCATTTAATCAGAAAACTGGTAAGCTGATTTGGAAAGCTCCTCAAATTGGACGTTTGGCTTATACAACGCCTATTATCCGGAAAATTCATGGGGAAGACCAAGCCATTATGGCGTTTGCCAATTCTCGGGTTGATCCGGGTAATGTTGCTGGTTTTTCATTGGAAAATGGAAAAGTCCTCTGGGAGTATACGGGTTGGGAAAACAAAATCCCTATTCCATTTCCAACGGTATTGCCCGATAACCGTGTATTTATCACGGGGGGCTATGATTCAGGTTCCGTAATGATTGAAGTGACAAAATCAGGTCGCAAGTTCAAGACTAAAGAGCTGTGGAAAAACAAGGAGCTTGGTAGCCAAATTCATCAGCCTTTGGTTGTGGGTGATCATTTTTACATGAACAATAATGAAAACAGCCGTAAAGATGGTATGACGTGTGTGAGTTTTGATGGTGCTGTGAAATGGAAAACAAAGGATACAGAAGGGTTGCCTTGGTTTGATTTGGGGAATATGATTCTGGTGGATGGCCTTATTTTAAATATGGATGGTCGTACGGGAATGTTGCACTTGATAGAACCTTCAACTGGTGAGTATAAGGAATTAGCCAGCGCGCAGGTGTTGGATAATAAGAAGAAAAAATATTGGGCACCGATGGCCTATAGCAATGGGAAGTTGTTGGTGCGTAGCCAAGAAACATTGCATTGTTTAGATTTACGTAAATCGTAGGATTGTTCTGTTGAATTTCATTTTTAACCCTTATAGGCCGAGAGGGATCTTTGTAAGATGAAAGTAGTGCATATCGATCCGGGTGCGGGTGGTACATTTTATTGTCAAAATTGCATGCGGGATTGTTCGCTTGTAAAGGCTTTGCGTAAGCAGGGGCATGATGTAACCATGGTGCCGATGTATTTACCAATCCTGATTGATTCTGAAGGGATTAGTGGAGACACGCCGGTGTTTTTTGGTGGTATTAATGTTTATTTGCAACAACGTTTTTCCATTTTCCGAAAAACACCGCGGTGGTTGGATAAATTTTTTGATACCGGTTGGTTGTTGAAAAAAGCTGCTGCTCAGGAAGGGGCTACAGCCGCAGCTGAATTGGGTGGAATGACTTTTTCGATGTTGCAGGGGCCTGAAGGGCGTCAAAAAAAGGAATTGGATAGATTGATTGAGTGGTTGCGCGATCAAGAAAAACCCGAAGCGATTCATATTTCCAATGGTCTATTGCTTGGATTGGCAGCCCCTTTAAAGGAGGCTTTGGGGGTTCCTATCATTTGCAGTTTGCAAGATGAGAAAGCGTGGATTCATGGAATGCGTGACGAGGATGAAGCGCGTTGCTGGGAAGCGATGGCGCAGCATGTGGAGCATGTGGACCAATTTATTGCGGTTAGTCAATGGTATGCCGATGCTATGGCAGGGCATATGCATATTCCTGATTCGAAAATGAGTGTTGCGTATTTGGGTGTTGAGGTTCATCCTGATGAACTTCCGCCTGCACGTCCAGATGTTCCAGTATTGGGGTACTTATCTAAAATGACCTATTCTTTAGGGCTTGGTCGTTTAGTGGATGCATTTATTGAATTGAAAAAGGTTCCTGGGTTAGAGAATCTGCAGTTGCGTGCCACTGGGGGACAGCATGGGGATGATATTGGGTATGTGGCTGGTTTAAAAAAGAAACTGGCTCAATTGGGATTGGATCAGGATGCAGAATTTTTAGAAGAATTTAATTCGGATCAACGTCGTGAATTTATACAGTCGTTGACTGTGATGTCGGTGCCTGCTGATGAAGGCGAAGCTTTTGGATTGTATATATTAGAAGCCTTGGCTCAGGGTGTACCTGTAGTCCAACCGGATGCTGGCGGTTTTAGTGAAGTTGTGACGGCTACTGGGGGTGGATTGTTGTATGATGTACATGATCCAGATGCTCTCGTGAATTCCCTGAAATCCTTGTTATTGGATCCTCAACGTGTCGATGATTTGGCTAGTCATGGGCGTGATGTGGTGATGAATACATTTACTGTTGATCAAATGGCTAAAGAGGTCGTGAAGGTATATGAGGCATTGGTATGATCAAAGAGAACAACCCTAAAAAAGGAGTCCCGGCCCCTATAGCTGCAATTATTATCATTGCTATGGTTTGGCTGGGTTCTCAAACTTCATCTTGGTTTTCTAAGGATGATGAAGTGGTCAATGATGACTCTAGTACTCAAACAGCTCCTGATTTATCGGAGGGGATTGAGTGGTTAACCTATCATGGTGGGACGGCACTGACGGGTGAAGTGGATATGGATTTACCCGATTCCCCCGAAGTGTTGTGGCGCTATCAGGCCAATTCAGGGGTATTGTTTCCACCTGTAGCCGATGAATCGACCATATATTTTGCGGCTGTAAAGGGCGATATTATTGCGGTTGATTTATTGGGGCAGGAGCAGTGGAAACATCGGTACCTTCAAGAACCGTATGTAGATGGCCGCGAACGCACAGAGCGATTTGATGCGCCGATGGCGTTGTTTCAGGATAGAGTATACGCCGGCACAATGAGTGGGTTGTTGTATAGTTTTGATAAAGTAACGGGTGAGACCACTTGGACTTATGATGTAGGCGGTGCTGTACTGGGTAGTGTTAATTTTCATGGCTATGGGGATGAAGCGCAAGTGTTTATTGTAGAGCAAGGTGAAGGCGCGTTGCATAGTCTTCGTTATGCTGATGGTGAACTTTTGTGGGACACAGAGGGTGTGGAACGTTGTGATGGTTCGCCTTCTGTACGCGATGGACAAATTGTGTATGGCAGTTGTGCGGCGGCGCTGCATGTAATTTCTATCGATGAAAAGAAGCATATCAAGGATATTACATTTGATGAAGAGTCCCAAGTGGCAGGCGGTGTCGCTATTGTGGGGGACTCGGCATTTTCGGGAAGCTATAGCGGGCGTGTATTTCGTGTGAATCTAAGTACTGGCGATGTCGTTTGGACTAATGAAGATAGTGAAGATGAGATATTTACGACTCCTGCTGTCGATGATAATTGGGTAATTGTATCTTCATTTGATGGCTTCGTGTATGGTTTGGATAAAGCGACTGGAGAAAAGAAGTGGGCTTTTGATTCACTGGGTACTCCAAAATCTCCTGTAATTGCCCAGGATAAAGTTGTGGTTACTTCTGATGGCCTGTTG
>CALLLL010000266.1 GCA_938082445.1 uncultured bacterium | reverse complement strand
GAGACCTTGTAGCGTACCATGCACTGATGGCTGCGGTAGAACTCGACCTGAGTAATCAAGCCAACTATGATGCTGTAGCGGATATGTTGGACATTGCACAATTTATCGATTACATTCTGGTGCAGCTATACGTTGGGAACGATGACTGGCCAAACAACAACTGGGCTGCGGCACGTGAACGGGTTGCAGGCGAGAAATTTAGATTCTATGTATGGGATGCTGAGTCGACATTCCTGACCGCCAACATCAATAAAACTGGATTACGGTATTTCCCTTTCTGGATGTGGCCCGATGGAAATGCACCTGATGCGGTCGTAGGGGGGAGTGGGCTATTTGGTGAAGAAACCCCGATAGCAGCTATCTTCCGAGGTTTATACCAAAATGCTGGATTTAAGACCCAGTTTAGCGACCGAGCAGTAGTTTTGCTAGATAATGCGACTGGACCATTGGGTGACACGAATGTCTCCGCACGGTATGCAGTCCTCAAAGCCTTAATTGAACCAAGTTTAAAGCCTCCATTGGTATTTAATGACTCTATTGGCACCAATTGGATTCCTAACCGCCGGGCTGTATTAATAAGCGCGTTGCAAGCCGAAGGTTTATATCCTTAACGTGCTTCTATAGCAAATCAATCCATACGTGGTGTACACTAGTGCAATGAAGATATTGAGCTATATAGCAGTCTTTTTCAGTGCGTGTGTTATCGGAACAGGAGAAAAGTCCTCTTTTGCTGAAACACCCGATTTACCTGATAAACATCCTGAGTTAACAAAGGCAAAGCAGTCCACAGAGGACCCCATTTGGGATCCCATTTTTAAAGAGCGCATGGGATGGTGGAGTTTACAACCCATTGCTACTGTAGAAATACCAGAGAGCAATTCTGATCAATGGTCTATGAATGAAGTAGACCGCTTTGTACGGTCTTCGCTAATTGCCAATGAACTTTCCCCAGTAGAAAAAGCCCATCCCCGACAATTAGTGCGGCGACTTAGTTTTGCCCTTACTGGATTACCGCCTGAGCCTAAAACGGTGGAGGCTTACGCGGATAACCCCACACCCGAAGCATACAAATCCCTCGTTCAATCGCTTCTGGATAGTCCTCATTTTGGCGAACGATGGGCGCGGCACTGGATGGATGTGGTGCATTATTCAGATACGCACGGCTACGAGTGGGATACGCCCGCAAAAAATGCCTGGATGTATCGCGATTATTTAATTCGTGCCTATAACAACGATGTGCCATATCGTCAATTAGTATTCGAGCAAATTGCGGGGGATCTGATTGAGCCTCGAATAAATACCGATTTAAACCTAAATGAATCCATACTTGGGCCTATGTCAATGCGATTGGGGGAACGACGCCATGGAGACAACTCACAGACCGAAGGCGTAACCCAAGAAGCGGTAGCCAATGTGATTGATACTGTTAGTAAAAGTTTTTTGGCGACCACTGTGGCCTGTGCGCAATGCCACGATCATAAACTCGATGCTGTAGCACAAAAAGATTATTACAGTCTTGCAGGGGTTATCATGAGTTCGCGTTGGGGGGTGCGCATGGCCGATGCTCAAGATCCCAACGAAGGTGTCATTGAAGAGATGAAAGGAATTAAAACGGAACTCACTGCCATGATGAAAGAACTCTGGCGTGATTCATTGAGTGAAGTTACAGAAAATATTTTGGCTGATCTTGATGTTCCTGAAGAAAAGCCTGAAACCAATACAGCCAAGAAACGCAAGACCTTAGCATTTCCCGAGTCTCTACCCGATATGGTGGAGTATGTCGTAGCCCAGTCGCGTAAGGAAGACGGTTCATTGCTCTTGGCTTGGCAGCAATTGAAACATCGGTATCTGCAAGAACGTACGCGACGCATGGCTCAAAATAGTCATCCTCGAACGTTAATTGCGGATTTTACAGGAGAATCGATTCCCGAAGGATGGCGTATTGACGGGTATGGCATGAAAAATGGTCTAGTGAAGGATGGAGCAATAGTAATTGCCGATGAAGGGGAGCGTATAGTAGAACAAATACTCCCAGCAGGACGCTGGTCGCATGTATGGTCCAAGCGACTGAGCGGAGCCGTACGCAGTCCTCGATTCCCACAAGACCCGCCACCAACCATATCTGTCGAGTTTGCCGGTGCGCAGTACTCTGCACTCTCTATGAATGTTGACAACGCATTTCATACAGAGCGAATGAAATTTTTAAAGACTCCTTCGTTGGGTTGGTATACCTCTAAAACTGGTAACTTAGTGGCGTTGGCGGCTGGTGCGGACACTATGCCGCGACAAGTATACTTTGAAATGGTTACCAAGTCGCTGAATAATTACTACCCGCCGAGAGATAATTATGGCGGCTTAAGTCAGGATATCGAAAATGATCCGCGTTCGTGGTTTGGTCTGACCAAAGTCTATGAGACGACTGAAGGGCACGCGCCTGTTGATTCGCTTAACCGATACGAAATATTGTTTGCAAAAACTCTCACACCTACGCAGCCCGAAGAATTGGCTTTACGTATAGCGGTTGAAATTATGAAAGCCGTGGATAGTTGGAGGAACGGCACTGCCAGTACCGATGAAATACGTATCATTAATGAAGCATTGAGTGCCAATTGGTTGCCCAACTCCTCCGGGTTGGGAGGGCAAATGGATACCGTAGTCAAGCGCTATCGCACAACAGAGAAACAATTACACCCAAGCAAAGTGATCGGGTCCATTGACGACTGGAATGAGGGAATCGATATCCCGATGGGTGTACGAGGCTCATACACCGACTTCGGTGAAAAAGTCCCACGAGGAACGATTCGCTTGTTAGAGTCTTTAGGAACTCATCCCGGAACTACATCCAGTGGGCGTTTAGAGTTGGCCCAAAATTTTATTCATCAAGACAACCCTTTAGTGGCGCGCGTGTATGTTAATCGCGTGTGGCATCATTTATTTGGAGCTGGATTGGTGCGGACGGTGGATGACTTCGGCCACCTAGGGGAAACGCCCTCGCACCCAGAATTGCTTGATTGGTTATCCATTTGGTTTATGGAAAACAATT
>CALLLL010000265.1 GCA_938082445.1 uncultured bacterium | reverse complement strand
CCCGTTCGGTATTTTGTAAGTCTACAAACGATGGATCGCTTGTAGCAGGGGGAAAAACCAGGGAGATAAGGACATGAAAAGCACAACTGAGCAACCGGGCCATCATGATGTGGACCATGAATCACCAGGGTATGTCTGGTTATTGACTACGCTGATACTTTTGGCGATTATTTTTATCCCAATAGTTCTCTAACATCTTAAAGTAGATAGTCTTATCTACACTTTGTATTAGCAAAAAAGTTACAATACGGCCTTTAATGATTCCTTATTCCCTATTGCACCTTTATTCATGTCAAAATCTCTCCGTATCACAGAAATCTATTATTCCATCCAAGGTGAATCTACTTGGGCCGGACTTCCTTGTATCTTTATCCGCTTGACGCGGTGTAATCTTCGATGCACTTGGTGTGACACGACGTATTCTTTTCACGGCGGTGATGAGGTGACCATTGACGCCATCCTTGAAGAATGCGCGAAGTATGATTGTCCATTGGTGGAAATCACGGGCGGGGAACCCTTGGTACAAAAAGAGTGTATTGATTTATCGCAGGCTTTGGTGGATGCGGGGTATGAAGTCTTGATTGAGACGAGCGGGAGTTTACCTATCGCGCCATTACCTGCAGAAGTGATCAAGATTATGGATTTAAAGTGTCCTGGCTCGGGGGAGTGTGCAAAGAATGATTACAGCAATATCGATGCATTGAGCCCTAAGGATGAAGTGAAGTTTGTGATCACGGATCGTGTGGATTACGATTGGGCGAAAGAACAAATTGCTCACTATGATCTTTGCAATCGGGTCAACGCAGTATTATTTGCGCCGGTCTTTAGTGAGATAGAACCGAAGACGATTGTTGAATGGATATGTGAGGACAATTTGCCTGTGCGTTTCCAATTGCAGATGCATAAGTTCATCTGGCCTCCGGATCAGCAAGGTGTGTAATGGTATTTAGGAATCAGTAGTTACTTGATCTGGCTCTAGATCGACTTTTGATTTTCCTAATATTAAACTCACTACATAGCCCACGATAAATGCCGTCATGCACCCTATCACTGGGTGTAGATAGAAGTGGATTTCAGTTTTTGATGTATAGTACATCAAAATCCCACTAACTACTGCTCCGGTAAATGCCCCAATACCATTCGCACGTTTGGTGAGTGTGCCTAAAGCAAATATTCCCGAGAGTCCTCCTCCTACAAAGCCCAATAGCTTTACGAATTTATCGAAGAGAGTCGTATCGTTTGTACTGGCAACGTATACAGCCCCTAGTGTTCCCAAAACACCTAACAATAGTGTAAGCGCACGTGCCACAAACAGTGCTTTGTCTTCAGGGATATTGGGTACAAATCGCTTATAGTAATCGTTTACGAGTACGGATGAGAGGCTGTTCATGCTGCTATCAAGTGAAGACATGGAGGCCGCGAATAGTCCTGCAATTAAGAGCCCCTTTAAGCCTGTGGGAAATTGCTGCACAACAAAAAGTGGCACGATAGCATCTTTTTGTAGGTCTGCGGGTAGTTCTGTTGGATTGGTAGTGTAGTACACCCAAAGGGCGGTTCCCATTCCGAAAAAGAGTAATTGCATGGGCAGTGTCATTGCAGCGTTTACCCATAGCGCCTTGGCGGCTTCTTTGGGCGATGATGTGGACAAATAGCGTTGCACCACGGTTTGATCGGCCATGACTGGATAGGCGGCACTGAAGGTTCCTCCAACCACGACTACGAGCACTCCAGCGGAGTAGATATCCCATGTCCAAGTAGCGAAATGCATTTTGTCTTCAGCATTGGCCATTTCTATCATGACGGGTAGTCCGCCATCGATGCGCATGATGATGAGTACAAGGGCCAGGATGGCTCCGACCAATAACACAACGGACTGAATGACATCTGTCCAAATAACGGCTTCAATTCCACCCAGAACTGTGTAGAGTGTTGCGAGCACTCCCATGGCGATAATGCAGAAGTAAATGTCTATGCCGGTAGCGGCGGTCATGGCAATGGCAGGTAGATATAGGACAATGGACATGCGGCCTAGTTGAAAAATTGCGAAACATAAACTTCCGTAGATACGAGTGGGCAAGTTGAATCGTTTTTCCAGGTATTCGTAAGCGGTGGAGTGTTTTTCTTTGAGAAGTCGTGGGATATATACGATGGCTACAAAGGGTGCAACCAGGAGGATTCCCATATTGAAAAATCCACCGACCCAATTGCCGGCAAATGCCGAGGCGGGAATGGCGATGTAAGTGATGGCGCTGAGGGAGGTGCCGAAGATACTGATACCGACGGCCCACCAGGGAATTTTACGTCCACCGAGGAAGAATGCTTCGGTGTTTTTTTCGCGTTTGGAAAAGTAAAATCCCATGTAGACGAGGACCGCGAAATAAACAACGATGACAGCGTAGTCAATCTTGCCAAGGCGGGCTTGGGTAACATCTTCTGCGGCTTGGGCCCAAGTGCATTGAGCACTCAACATGAGGCTCGACATAATTATGAATAAATGTTTGAATTTTTGCATCCACACACCTTCTGGTTCTGATTTTGTAGACTTCACGGTATCGAAATTTGGATTGTGAAAGCAAGGGTTTTGCTTATCCTATTCTTGATTGTCCAGCAAAATCTTTAGTAAGGTGCACTTGTCGTTTTGGGTTTTTCACAGGGAGTGCACACATGAATCGGACATCGGTTTTTGGGGCTATGATGATGACGTTGGTGATTTTAGGGCTATTGGCCGTGTACTTGTCGATGCGCATTACGTATCATCCTCAACACGAAGCGCATGAACCTATTGCGCTTTCGTTTACAGTTCCACCTGAATCTTCTCCGGTTGCTCCCCCGCCTGAACATACACCCGTTCACAATTTTGATCCGGTGGCTTATTCGCCAGAGTTGCTGGCCATTGCTCAGCAGGGCTTGGAACTTTATTATAATGGTGAAGGCGTGAGCCCCGAAGATTTTGGGCAGTGGGTAAGCCCTAAAGATGGCGCGGGCAAGAATAGCGTCTGGACAGATGGAATTGTATTACGACTGGATCGGGAAGATGATGGGTTATTTGAAACTATTTTCACCATTGATGATGATCAGCAACTAGAGTATGTCGGCACTATCAATACTTCTGCCCGCTATGTTGACACAAACCCGCGCTATCGCAGTTATTTAAACAACCGGTGGGTATTAGCATATAGCATTCGTGACAATTTGCAACTCCGCGAAAACCAACGTAAGGATAAATCGTATCAATATTCATTTAACGAGGAACTTCTGAATATCGCGAAACGGGGGTATGAAATTTATGCTGCCCAAGATCAACGCCGTGGCTATAAAAATCATATGTCTGTGCAATCTGCAGATTGTATTGGGATGAATTGCCTGAATTTTAGCGATTCAATTATACGCTTGGATCGTGAAAGTGATGGGCACCATGAGACAGTATTTCGTGTGGTCAACGATCAGATAGAGTATATTGGCTCCATTGGTCGCAAGGGCTTCATGGTTCATACCGCCGAAAAATTTTCCCACTGGCTGAACACTCCGGTCAACTCTCGGGCAATATTTACCGTGAAGTAGCGCTAGCGATTGCGTTCAACGATATAGAGGGCCAAATGGCGTAAGGTGTCGGCTTCGCGTCCGAAGACATCGAGTATATCCATGGCATCATGGGCGACTTCAATTGACATGATTTGAGCTTCTTTGAGGCCTAAAATAGAGGGGTAGGTTGACTTTGCGTTGCCCTCGTCACTGCCGATTGGTTTACCAATTTTGGATTCATCTCCGGTTACATCCAAAATGTCATCGGCTATTTGAAAGGCGAGTCCTATTTGTCGTCCATATTCAGTGAGCGATGCCAGTTGACTTTCGTCTGCCCCGGATAGGATTGCGCCACACCGCAATGAAGCAACGATTAGTGCTCCAGTTTTTGATCGGTGTAAATGTTTAAGTTCATTGAGCGATAATTTCTTCCCTTCGCTTGCCAGATCGATTAATTGGCCACCGACCATTCCAGAGGCACCGGCCGCTTGTGCAATTTCGCGTACAATATCAACATTGTTGGTTGTGGCGGCGACATCAAAGGCCATAGTTAAGAGAGCATCTCCAACGAGGATGGCTGTGGCTTCGTCATAAGCTTTGTGTAGCGTTGGTTTTCCTCGGCGCAGGTCATCGTTGTCCATGGAGGGCAAATCATCGTGTATGAGCGAGTAGGTGTGAATCATTTCCAGCGCACATGCGGCGGGTATTGCATCAGCAACGGCTTTCTCTCCCCCTACTACGCGGGCGGCTTCTAAGACTAAGGCTGGACGCAGGCGCTTTCCTCCTGCAAATAGACTATACCCTGTAGCATCAACTAAGACTTCGGGGGCATCGGTCCATGATTCCAGAATGCCTGCGAGGGCTGATTCCACTTGATCGGCTGTTCGTGTTAAAAAAGTTTCAATGTCCATTAGAATAATAACTCGTCTTCGTCTTCTTCGTAGTCTTCATCATCATCGTCTTCACTACCGCCAATGACTGCGCCACTGGGCGTTTCTACAACATCTGATTCTTCACTATTGCCGTCAAGAGAGGTGGCTTTTAATGATCCGTCTGCAGAACGTGTGAGCTTTTCGATCTTTTTCTCGGCTGTGCTCAGGGCTTTTTCGCAGCGCTTGGCCAACTGAATACCATCTTCGAATTTTTTGAGGGAAGCATCCAAGGATAATCCCCCTTCTTCTAAGGCTTCTACGATGGATTCTAGCTTTTCTAAATCTTTTTCGAATTTCGGTTCCGCCACGGGACTGTTCCTTTATTTCTTGGCTGTTTTTTGAATTAGCGCTGTAGCACTGCCTTTGCCGAGGGTGATATTTACGGTATCGTCTTTCTTTATATCTTTACTTGTGCGTACTAGATTACCATCTTCTTTGCGCACAAGGGAATAGCCACGGCCTAAAATTGCGAGGGGACTAAGTGCATCGAGTTGGGCGACGAGGGGGTGGAAGGTAGCGCGTTTATTATCGATAAGACTGTGTGCGCTTGCATTGAGTCGTTGGCGCAGGGTTGTGAGGCGCTCGTGAGCCCGTTCAAGCTGTTGATCGGGGGATAAAAGCGTGAGAGTTCGAGTAGCAGCATTGAGGCGGTGGCGGGCATCGACCAATCTTTCACTCAAGACTCGATCAAGTTGCATACGGGCTTCGTCGAGTTGTTGACGTTGTTGACGTAACAATTCCTCTGGACGACGAAAAATAAAACTGGACTGTGCGCGGTCGATTCGTGATGTATAGTATTTAATCATCCCATCCATAACACGTTGCAGTCTGGATGATAGTTGATTGACAGAGTCTACGAGGGCTTCGTGTTCTTGCACGACGAGCTCAGCGGCAGCGGATGGCGTGGGTGCGCGAAGGTCGGCGGCAAAATCACTAAGCGAAAAGTCTATTTCATGTCCAACGGCAGAGACGATAGGGATGGTACATTCATGTACTGCACGTACGACGATCTCTTCGTTGAAGGGCCAGAGGTCTTCGAGGGAACCTCCCCCACGCCCTATGATTAAGACATCGACGCCGTATTCTTCCAGGGCTTGGATTCCTGCGACAATTTCGGAGGCGGCTTCTTCGCCTTGAACGCGGGCTGGGTAGAGCAACACATGCACACCAGCATAGCGACGTCCAAGCACATTGAGCATGTCTTGAATGGCGGCTCCGGTGGGTGAGGTGACGATCCCAATTTTCTTGGGAAGCATGGGTAAGGTTTTTTTATGATCCTCGCTAAAGAGACCTTCTGCGTCGAGTTTGGCTTTGAGTTTATCGAATGCGAGCTGCAGAGCCCCAACACCTTGGGGCTGCATACCGTCACAAATAATTTGATAGTTTCCGCGTTGCTCGTAAACGGTGACTTGGCCATTTAATATGACTTCGAGTCCACCTTCGGGTTCGAATTTGAGGCGACTGAGCTTGCCTTTGAATATGACGGCTGACAGTTGGCTTTTGTTATCTTTTAGAGTGAAATAAGCGTGGCCTGCGGGGGAAACGCGCCAATTGGAGATTTCTCCAGCGACCCAAACACGGCCGACCCCTGACTCGATGAGGTTTTTTACCTGACGGGTCAGTTCGCTTACCGTTAGAGCTGATTCGGCTTTCGTCGTTTGGGGACTCATGAGGGGTATTGTACACGAATTGATTTGAGTTTTTCTCGTCGTTTTTTGTGTTCTTTCTGATACACTGTCAAGCATGTTTGAGAGCCATAGACCAGAAATAGATGAACCACGGGCAATTTGGATGGCCTATCTAGCGGGTAGTCTGACCTTTGGCATTATTGTTTTTAGCGTGATTTTTGTCGTTGGATTTTTTATGTATCTGGATTCTGGCAATACAACAAATTCGATTGAGTATGAAATTTTGGATGACACTGTAAATGCATTGGTGACAGACAAGGACCCTTTAGGTTCATTAATTGGGGTATCCACTGCAGGGGGAATTGCGGCTGGTGTAGGCTTATTTTTAAAACATCTTGCTGAGTTTTTCTTTTTGAAAAAGTAAGTTTTATCTTACTTTCCACCCTGTTATTTATTGACAGCTATTGTCAATACTAATAATAGAATTAGAGTCTTTGAATCTTTTTGTGTACTACCAGCAATTGGGGAAATTGTGTGGTACAGTTTTTGCACTATGGCTGCTTCATTTTCTGTATATAAAGACGATATAAGTGTCCCATTTCTCCGCTATGTTGCAGGAGGATTAGCGGCATTTAGTGTCTGCTATTTTAGTGGCATTATGTTGTTTATGGGCAACGATCCTGCACTGAATGGTTTTGCGTTAATGGAGCTTTTTTTACATCGCCCTGCAACTCATTCTGAGATTATGCATTATATATTGACGGCATCGATTTCCTTTGGTTGTTTTGCATTGCTCACTCCTGCGGCCGTGAATTGCATTCGTGTGTTGTATGCCACGGATGAAGAACTTTCTTAGTCACTTTTTCTTTCTTGACTACTTACACCTTAGGTTTTTTTCATGTATACTATCCCTGTACTTAGAAGGGGGATATCAATACCATGTCACTAGCGTCGGACTTTCCAAAAACTTTTGATGTTTATACTAAAGGCCAAGATCGCGGATTGCATCTTGGGATGCAAATTTATGCTTCGCGCAAAGGCGAAACTATTCTGGATGAAGCAGTTGGGCTTTCGGATAAAAATGGTCGTGAATTAAAACACGATGATTTGATGCTTTGGATGTCTGCGAGTAAACCGGTAGGTGCAATCGCTATCGCTCAGTTGATGGAGTCGGGACATTTAACGTATGACGAGTTGGTGACGGATACGATCCCTGAATTTGGTCAATTGGGAAAAGGACCGATTACGATTCGCCATTTGCTCACACATACGAGTGGATTTCCCAATGTGCCTATGCCGATGGCGCGTGATCATTGGAACGATATCATCATGACTATATGTGATACTCCTTTGGAAGAGGGCTGGGTGGTTGGTGAGTCGGCTGGATACCATCCCCATTCGAGCTGGTACATTTTGGCGGAGATTTTACAGCGAAAACTGGGTGTACCTTTTTCGAGCTATGTACGTGATCGCATTTTCCTGCCTTTGGAAATGGATAACTGTTGGATTGGCATGACTCCTGAGGCTTGGAGCGGCTATGAGGGCCGCATTGCGCCGACCTTTAACACCTTTCGGAGTGCATCGGATAACCTAAAATTCCATGTTGAAGCGAGTGTGACTGCGTGTATTCCTGGAGGGAATGGGCGTGGACCGATGCGTGAGTTGGGTATATTGTATGAGACGTTGTTGAACGAGGGCATAGGGCATAATCATCGAATTTTACAGACGGAAACGATTGACGATATGACGCATCGTCATCGTACTGATCAGTGCGATACCACATTCGGACATAAAATTGATTGGGGCTTGGGCTTCATTCCCAATTCCAATAAGTACGGTGCCCAAACGGTGCCCTATGGTTATGGCTTACATAGTTCGGATGAAGCGTATGGTCATGGAGGCAGTCAGTCGGTGGGATCGATGGCAGATCCCGCTCATGATTTAGTGGTGTGTGTGGCCTTCAATGGAATGCCGGGAGAACCGCAGCATAATTTACGTATAAAGAAATTAATGACGGCATTGTACGAGGACTTGCTGATCGGCTAGAGCGGTTTCACCCCTGAGGCGCAGTGGGATCTGAACATTGTATCTTCTTTCGAATGCACTTTTGAATGGGTGAACCCGGTATTGACGAGTAACTCGGTGACGTCTTGTGTTGAGTAGGTGGTAAACACCCCGGTATCCAATTCGAGCAGATCCATTTCTTCTTTAGCGCGAAAGCCTATGTACAATTGGCCACCAGGCCTAAGCACACGGAGAATTTCAGTGAGGTATACTTTCGGTTCATCCCAGAAATAGATGGTATTGGACGTAACGATTTTGCTGAAGGAGTTATCGGGGTAGGGAAGGGACTTGCTATCGCCTAGGCGTAATTTCACCCGTCCTTCCTTGATAAATCGTCGGTTTACTTGAGTAGCTTGTTTGAGCATGGCCGATGAAAAATCGAGCCCATCAATGGTGACTTCGGACACTGTACTTGCGATATCATTCACTAATTTCCCTGGACCAAATCCAATTTCCAAAAGGCGATCGCTGGGCTTCACGTCCATTCGCTCTTGTAGAAATACATTTAATCCTGCATTGCCTTTGTTGAACATGCGCGTCATGATGTATCGCCCAATGAAGCCTGTGGGTTTTCGGGCTTGTCGGGAGAAAAATCGAGCGGGGATGACTTTAAGTATACACATGGCTATTCCAAGCGGGCAACGATTACTCCGTCAATGAGATCATTTTTCAATTCGGAGATTATGGTTGCATTGGCATCGAGACCGGACTTTATTTCTGCCCAGTCGTCGTTGCGTAGTCCAACGTCTACATTGATTAAGCGTGCTGTGTCACCTTCTACCACAAAAAGGGACCAGTTGCCTTCATTGCGAAACAGTGCACGGTCAGGCACAGTGAGTGCTTCGGGAGCTTCGGCAGTGATCACACGCACATCCACGGCTGTTCCAGGACGTAGGTTTACTTCAGTATTGTCGAAGGCGATGATGGTACGGATACGTTGTTGTTCTACACCCAAGGCGGATATTTTCATGAACCCTGAAGGGTATATACGTTCCACTTGTCCTTTAAGCTCTCGGCCTTTTACTGATTTCCCCATAATTTCAACTGTATTTCCTACACGCATGGGCGTCACTTCTTCGGAAAGGACATCGCATTCGATTTCAATAGAGTGCATATCGCCTAAACGTAATATGGGTTCACCTGCGCGTAGTACACGTTGGTCTTCGATATATTTTTCCAGCACCGGACCGGATACAGGTGACATAATTTTAGTTTTTAGTAAGTCTTCGCTGAGTAATTTTAAGCGGGCTTTGAGACCATCGATTTCGGCTGTAAAAGAATCTCGAACATATTCATTATCATCGATGGAACCCGTTAACCGTTTTAGGGCAATTTGTGCTTGCTCAAGCGCTTTTCCGGCAGCATCTTCTTGAAGCTTTGCCTTTTTCAAATCTTCCTCAAGGCCTTTATAGCGCAATTCGGCTTCATCGAATGAGGATTCGCTGGTGGCGCCGGCTTCGAGGAGACCTTTGGCACGTTCAAAGCCTTTGAGCGCTTCATCTCGATTGATCTTTAATACATCGCGTGACTTTTTAGCAATACTAAGGGCATCGCTCATTTCTTTCACTTTAAGTTCAGCTGAAGCAATGTCTTCGTCTTTGGGTTTATCAATATCTACTCCGGTCATCAACGCGCCTTGTTGTTTGATGAGCGCTTCTACTTGTCGAATTTCTTGTTCGAGCGGTAATGGATCGATGTAAGCGATGATTTGTCCTGCTTCCACTTGGTCCCCCACTTCAAGTGCAATACGTTTGAGTGTTCCGGCAACCGGCATGTCGATAATGTACTCACTATCTAAGCGGGTTTTGGCATCTTCGATGACATATTCGTATACGGTTTGTCTGGTAACTTCGGTCATCTCAACCATGAGCGGTGGTTTTTGAAAGGCTAGATACCCACCCAGTACGACAACAACCGCTGCTATAATCCATGCTTTTTTATTCATTGCATTACTCCAAAACTATTCACGTTCTTTCAAGGTTTCTACTAAATCTAGTTGATGAATTTTACGTCTAATGGCCCAATTGGATATGAGCACAAAGGAAATGGTTAGCACAATACTGATAATAAATGTACGGGACTCTAAATGATAGGGCATGCGTATCATTTCAGTATCAAATGCTTTCACCAATAATCGACATACTATCATTCCTGCTGGAATACCCAGGGCTAATCCCACCACTCCCATTAACATATTTTCATGGTATAAAATTCGCCCGACTTCATCGCGGCTAAAGCCCATAACACGTAATGAAGCCAATTCGCGTTCGCGTTCGGCGAGGGATACGGAGGTAATATTGTAAATAATGGAAAACGCGATCACACCTGCAAACAATACTGAAACGAAGCTAGTCACTTTCATATTCATTTCAATGGTTTCGCTCATGTTGCGGATGGAATCTTCTTTAACTTCGATAGAGGAAACAGCGGGTATATCCTCGAGTTCATCGTTTAGGCGGTGTTCTTTCCCGGGTTCTGTTTTTAGTAGAACGGAATTCATGGCGAAGGATTCATTCATTACTCGACTAAGGGCTTCTATATTCATGTATCCCGAAGCGCCAAAATATTGCTGGATAATTTTGGAAACACGGACGGTTTTTTCATCGGTCACCCGCCCCATCATGGGTTTTACTTTTACCGTATCTCCCACGCGCAGGGAGAGCATATCGGCGAGCTTTTGCGTAAGGACGAGGCCGTTCTCACCAATATCCACGACTCGCTCTTCGGTATCCATTAAACGCTGTAATCGTGCATGGCGAGGCAATCCCACAAGCAATACATCTTTGGTGCGCCAATCGTTGGTCAGTGTGAAGGGGTATTGCAACATGGGTTCGGCGTGGTCAACATAGTCGAAGCGTTTGGCATCGTAGAGAGCATCTTTGCCGCGCTCTAAATAAAAACTAACGCGCACATCCTGTCGTTGCATCTTTTCATATTCGAATTCCATTAAATAATCGATACCGTCTATCGAGAAAAATCCGATGATGAGTAGAGCGGTTGAAACCATTACACCGAAGATATTGATAGTGGAGCGAAACTTATGACGGGTTACGTTGCGTACGATCATTTTCCATGTAAAACTTAATCGTTGCCATACCGGCTGCACTCGTTCAAGCAATGTTCTATGTCCTACAACAGGTGCTTCGGGGCGCATAGATTCGGCTGGATGTATACGTGCGGCTCGATAGGCGGCACTCATGGCACCTATCATGGAAAATGCAATGGAGATGCCCATGGCTTGCGCAAGAATATTGGGATAAATGCGTGATTGCAAGATGGGGAATGAGAAAAACTTCACGTACATTTCGATCATTTGCCCAGCAAGGTATTGCCCTACAAAAAAACCCAAAATACATCCCGTTAAGGATATGACGAGGGCGAATTGGAAGTAGTGCATGGCGATAGCGAAACTTGAATACCCGTAGGCCTTCATCAAGCCGATTTGCGTGCGTTCATTGCGCACCATACGGTTGAGTAGGATGAGGATTACGAGTGCTGAAATCCCGAGGAACACGGTTGGAATAACTCGGGATACTACACCGAGGTTTCGGATTTCGTCGGAGAGTATACGGTTTGAAAGTTGATCGTATTTTTTTGTTTTGGCAAAGATTCCGTAGGTATCAAGGAGCGGTTCGGCTGCATTCAGAATGGTGTCAAGCTGGTCTTCACTTTCTACCGAACCGATGATGCTGTTGCAGGCGGCTTCCAGCGTGAGGGCGGATTCGGCGAAATCGCGGGGCACCCAGAGGATACCGAAGCGATCGGGACTGGGCACAAGTTCTTGTACATTTCGAATGGTGTAAACGTATTCTGGGGATAGGCCTAGACCGATAATTTTTAGGGTGTGCTTTTTCCCGTCGATGGTGGCTTTGATATGCTCCCCCACCCCCAATTCATTGGCCTGTGCAAATTGTTCACTTAGAATAACCTCGTTCTGGGCGCCGGGATCGAAGAAGTTTCCGCTACGGATGACCAGGCCGTTTAAAAACCCTCCACCGGTTTCGGGAACTGAGATGACGCGCCCCATCCGAGCGTCGGTCACGCCTTCAATATCGAGTTTCACGTCTTCTACAATGCGGCCACGGACTTGACGCACTCCGGGTATTTCTTGGAGCTCATAGAGGGTACTGGTGGGGGCACGTTCGAGCCGAATTTCAAAGTCGGCAAACCTGTTTTGTGCATAGTAGGTGTCACGGGTTAGTTTTAGATTTTCGTGTAACGATGCGAGACATATAAAGCAGGCTGTTCCACAGGTGACTACTGCTATGGCGGCAAAAATCTGCGAGCGATGGCGCCACATGGTGCGCAGCATTTTTTTATCGAGGGTACGCATCACCAGACCACATCATCGAGGGTTTTGGGTTCATCGTTGACTTCGATTTCACTGACGTGTCCGTCGCGCATATGGATCACCCGGTCAGCTATTTCTGCGATAGCTGCATTGTGGGTAATAACAAGTAAGGTGGTACCCATTTTTTTGTTTACATCTTGTAAAACCTCAAGCACGATTTTACCTGTAGCAATATCGAGTGCGCCGGTGGGTTCGTCACAAAAAAGCACACGGGGCCGTTTGGCAATGGCGCGGGCAATGGCGACACGTTGCTGTTCTCCACCGGAAAGTTGTGATGGGAAATGGCCTGCACGGCTGGCAAGCCCGACCAATTCCAAGGCGTCTAAAGCGGGCATGGGATCGTCTGAAATCTCGGTAGCCATTTCTACGTTTTCTTTGGCTGTGAGGTTGGGCATGAGATTGTAGAACTGAAAGATGAAGCCGATGTGTTTTCGGCGGTAGTGGGTGAGTTCTGTTTCGGTGAACTCACCTAGATTGTGATCTTCGTATTGCACCGTTCCTGTGGTGGGGGTATCGAGGCCCCCAATGATGTTTAACAGGGTACTTTTCCCTGAACCACTGTGCCCGAGGATGACGAGAAATTCGCCGGGATGGATATCGAGGGAAATGCCGCGTAGGGCTGAGACGGAGACTTCACCCATCTGGTAGGTTTTTACCAGATCATTGATGCGGAAGACGTTTTCTTGTTGGATCTCATGTGTCATGTCTATCCCCTGTTGTATGCATACGTAGGCCTTTTACTCGCCGTGGTGCATTCCTCGGGGAGACGACTACCGTGCTTCGTGACGTTGTTTCAATAAAGTTTCCCACTGGCCAATGCGGGTATCGTAATATCCGAGCAATTTTTTGTGCAAGGATTTATTGGTGGCCGCGATAAATGATTGGTGATTGGCTGATGTGGAATCAAGCAGAAGCACATCATCAAAGCTTTTGCCGTAGGCATCTGTCACTATACAGCCCGCTTCTTGAACAATCAATAAGGCTGCGGCATAGTCGTATGGACAAATTCCAATGACGTTACCACGCCCTGCATTGATAAACAAATGCTCCACCGCTTCAGGAATATCGCGGTAGAAGCGATTGGCTATATCAACACTGGCATCCAGTTGGTTGGTGAGTAACCGGGTAAGGCTATATGAACTGCTGTTGCAGGCAAAAAAACCGCCGTGCAAGCTGCTGACATCTATTAATTTATCGGAAACGGGGAAGATGAGTTCGGCTGGACGTGCAGGAACAGTCATGGCCCAGGCCATGCGGTCGGGTGCATCTAAATCGGCCAGTTTTATTTTACGTGCGTTGCCGTTGACATACATCTTGGCGCCTTTACCGCGTTCGGCATAAAAGTAGCGATCTTGCGTTAACTCCATGACGAGGGCATTGTCGATGTCGGCAACATCGGGGCGTTCCATGACCCGTGTACAGCAAATGGAAACTACGCATCCTTCGAATCCACTTTTGGCGGCGCGTGTACCATCGATGGGATCGACGACTAATAAATACTTGGGTGGTGCCGCTGTAAAGGTCGTGTATCCGGCATCCTCAGAATAGTAAGCGATGGGTTTTTTGGCCTCTTCGAGGAAGGACAAGAGTGTTTTTTCGGCGACTGAATCAATATGGAAAGTAGCGTCACCACTTTCTGCAGCCCCGACGATATCACGGCCTTTAAAGTTAGTCATCTCGGGTTGTACCGCATCGCGAATAGCCGATGCTAGGTCAACTAAAAACTTTTTAGAGAGAATTTTATCGGTTGCTACTACTTTAGGTTCTTTTACCTTGGCTTTCGCTTTTTTCGCAGGGGCTTTTTTCTTGGCAACAGGTTTCGCTTTCGCCTTGGATTTCACAGCAGGCTTAGCCTTGGTTTTGGTTTTGGCTTTAGCTTTGGCCTTGGCTTTCGTTTTGGGTTTGGCCTTAGATTTGGCCTTGGCTACAGCTTTTTTCTTGGCTTTGGGTTTTGCGGCAGCTTTTTTGGGTTTAGCCTTGCTAGCACTTTTCTTCTTTACAGGCTTCTTCTTCGCTGCAGATTTTTTTTTGCTTTTAGTCTTCTTTGTCGCCATGAACCTGATTATCCTGTTATCGTATTGCCAAACCTTGGCTTAGCTACCTTCCCCCAGCACATAAATGAAACGAAATTATTCAGAACGACCTGACACCCAACCACTTGGAAATAAACGAGTTAGTAAGTACTTTGTACACCCGATATTACCCATACTACCAGTTCTTGTTCAAAAAGTAAAGGGGTGTAAGGTAAAGGTTACATTAGTAACTTAATCTCCAATAACACCCATAACTCTACACTCTACAAACAGTTAAAGTTCCATAAATCTTCTGATTTTTCGCGCTTTTGAAGGGTTCCTCACTCCTGTGCTATAGTCCATGGCTACAAGCGATTGTAGAACTACACATCACTATACTAATTTAACCCATTACTATAAAAAGACTTACAATGACTAAACCACTTATATTGGTCACCAATGATGACGGATTTCTCTCCCCTGCCTTGGAAATCATGGCGAAGGCCTTAGAGGAATTGGGTGAAGTGTGGATTGTGGCTCCGAGTTCGGAGCAGAGTGCTGTGGGGCATGGTGTATCGCTTCATCATCCTCTCCGAGCCAAGAAAGTGCGCGATCATTTCTATCATGTGGATGGGACTCCGACCGATTGTGTCATGCTGGCTGTGCATAAACTCTTGCCAAGCCGTCCGGCCATTGTAATCTCCGGGATCAATACTGGGCCAAATTTGGGCGATGATGTTACGTATTCTGGAACGGTGGCTGGCGCGTACGAGGGGATGCTTTTGGGGATTCCTTCAATTGCGATTTCGAATGCGAGTTATAATGCGCGTGAATTTGATGATATTGCTAAGGTGGGTGTGATTATTGCCCAGCATGTATTGGAAAATGGCTTACCGCCGGATACGGTGTTGAATGTTAATGTTCCACAGATTCCATTTGATGAGTTGCAGGGCTTTGCGATAACGAAGCAAGGGCTTCGGGATTATGGCGATGAAATTCATGAGCGTAAGGATCCGCGCGGCATTCGTTATTATTGGATTGGCGGGATGCGCCCTGAGCATGTGATTCATGACGGAACTGATTTTGAAGCGATTGCGGAGAATAAAGTGAGCGTTACGCCTTTGCATCGAAACATTACGAACTATGAAGCCTTGGACGAACTAAAGGACAGAGATATTTCCTTATGAAAATAGTACGCCGTTTATATGACTGGGTGTTGAGTTGGGCGGAGACGCCGTATGGTGCATGGGCTTTATTTATCATTGCTTTTGCTGAATCCAGTTTCTTTCCTATTCCACCGGATGTATTGCTGATTGCTTTGTGTTTAGGCAAAAGCGAAAAGTGCATGAAGTACGCCGCGATTTGTACAGCGGGATCGGTGTTGGGCGGCATGGCGGGCTATGCACTCGGTTGGGGATTTTGGTCTTCGGTGGATCAGTGGTTCTTTGATTATGTGCCGGGCTTTCATGAAGACGGTTTTGAAAAAGTACAGGTCATCTATCAAGAATGGGATTTTTGGTTTGTATTCGTTGCAGCTTTTACACCCGTGCCTTACAAAGTAGTAACAATTACGGCAGGTGTATTCGGACTTAACTTCTTCATGTTCTTTGTCGCGACGGTGATTGGACGTGCAGCGCGCTTCTTCTTGGTAGCAGGAATGATTAAGAAGTTTGGTGAACCGGTAAAGGCGATAATTGATAAATGGTTTAACTTGCTGACGATACTATTTGTGTTTCTATTGATTGCTGGATTTTATGTGATCAAGGTTGTTCTGGGGCATTAAAAGGGCACTCCTATCATTGATACATTTAGTACCCTTCAGGGTGATTCGAAAGCCAATTGGGATAGTTCATTTTAAGAGCATCTCTTGCGCCCACCGTTGGTAATATAACATCCAAACCACCGTCATAAGGATGAAAAACGACTTGTTCATCAATGGCCACAATCATGACACTTCCCACTTCATCGTCTGCGACTAAACGAAATATATCATTCAATTCACAACCGCTGTAATGAATTTTTATTGCATGGAAATGGAAATAATATTCTTCTTCACCATCCCCTACTTCATATGGAGAATTTGTGGACCAAAATTCCCATTTAGAAAAAAGGTTTGCTAATTTCTCTTCAGGTCCTTGGGGCACTTTTTCAGTAGAGTACTCGGGTAAAATAAGAATGACCTCTTTCGATAAAACTATCAAATCTCGAAATATTAAATTATAGCGAGAAAATATCTCATCGTACTCAGATTCTAATTCGGGGTAGCGTTTTGAATTGGGCAGTGCATGAAAACGAACCCATCTATTTTTAAACCTATGCTTAAGATCATCAGGCACAACTGAACAGTTCTCAAGCGAACTTTCCCAAAATTCTTTTAGATTATCAATCAACGTAGAAACCACTCCTTTTATTTGCCGTTTAAGGCTTTAATTGTACATTCAACCAAGTAAAAGCTTCGTCTTGCATTTCTGCATTGAATTCGTGAGGAACGGGCCAGAGTTTGGTTTCCAGTTTATCTCCGTGTCCCTGTGAATCCCACACGCCTTGCATCTTTGCGTAGGCATTCTCTACCCCTTCTATGGGGAACAATCCATCCTTGGTGCCGTTGTAGAAAAGCATGGGTTTGGGGGCGGCGATTGAAGCGACGTCAGGGTAGTCGAGATAATTGCGCAAATTGGGGATGAGCATGGAGTAGGCGGAGTGCCCTGAAGTTTGATTGTTCCCTGGTCGTGTCAGGACATCGCTGGTGCCCATCCAGCAGATGGCGGCTCCGGCGGCAATGTGATCGCTGGTGGCAGCGAGCATCCAAGTGCGGTGACCCCCCATAGACAGCCCCACGGCTCCAATACGGCTGGGATCGACTTCGGGCAAAGAAGCGATAAATTCAGCACTGCGGATATCGTCCCAGGTGATGACACCGTTCCAAGTCATTCCAAGATGCAAAAGGTTTGCGGAGAGTCGTTGTTGGGATAGGTATTCGACGCCTTCTTTGCGCCCACGTTCGCCCCAGAATAATGCATCGATAGCGAAGACAACATAGCCTTGACTGGCGAGGTGATCGCCAATGTAGCGTCCGCCGTAGTATTTAGCGGTCCATTCAGCAGCGTCTTGGGCTACGGCCTCATTGACTTCAAATGGGCGTACGACTTTTTCTTTGCCGATAGAGAAATGGGCGCCGTGATCGTGTAGTGCGACGACAGCTGGGAATGGGCCTTGCCCTTTGGGGATGAGCAGATAGGCTGGAATGTCGTTGTCTGCTGAAATGGAGATGATGAGTTTATGGGCCATATGGCTTCCACGATCTTCGCTTGCGATGATGCGGGGATTGAAAGCGGTACGCGGGGGCTTTGTAAGGAGATTTTCCAAGAGTGTATTACGGGCAAGAGTTTTCCATGCGTCAAACGACACTCCTTGTTGTGCTGCCCAAGACAAGGGAAAGTCCATGCGCGCTTTCCGACGATCATTGAAGATTGGTAGGCCTTGCTCCATACCGTGTTTGGCATATTCGCTGGACGTCTCTTCCGTTTTTGCTTCATCTTTGGGAAGCTTGTCTTCCATGCGTTGGAGGATAGTTTCTAGTTGAGGATTTGCATTGAGGAGGCGTTCAGCGGGGCGGTGTTTGAGATAAAAGTCCATGACTTCAGAAAAGTATACGCCACCTTCAATGCTTGTGCTTCCTTGACCAATGCCGCCGTCGACATAATCGCGGGCAGTGTCACGATCATCGGGGTGTGTATAGAGATCGTAGATCGTTTGTCCTTCTTTGAGATAGCCTGTAGCGCGTTCCCATCCACCTAGCCCGTTTAAGAATGTATTTGCGCGAGTGATTCCGCCAATGCGCGATTGCAGAGTTCGCTCGATCGCATCAAGGTAATGGTCTATGGGTTCACCGTGTTTATGAAGGAAAGCAGCAGCCCGGGCAATTTGTGCGGAGTGCTCCATGCCTTGGCCAATAATGGTGTGGCTGGATTTGGGATGCGGATATCGCCAACCGCCGGAGGGGTCTTGAGACTCGGCCATGAAATCAGCGACTGCACGAATAACGTTAATGAGCTTGTCCTCTTCGGGGGCAAATTCGGCTAAGCGCGGGAGTCCGGCGAGGGCGTAGCCCATGATATAGGGTTTGGCGAAGGGGAATTTCGTGCCCATGGCGTCATCATCGATATATTGGATGTTGGGTAGGATTTGTTTTCCGCCTTGCTCGAAGATATCGCCGGGGGATAGTTTTTCGCGTAGTTCACGGAAAAGGCGTAATCCGTTATCCAAATATGCCTGCTGTCCGGTAAATTCGTAGAGGCGAACAAAGTCGAGTACATCACCGATGTTTCGGGATTCGCCTTTATTGGCAAAGATGGCAGACTTGGCGTATTCACTTTGCCAATGGAGCGCGGTGGCATATCGGGGATCCCCGGTTTCTTCGTAGGCATAGAAAAAGGAATCGTAGCCTTTGGTGCAGAAGTGCACGGCGCGATTGGAGCGGTACATGAAATTGGGGTCGTTAGTAAAGTCGTTGCCCATGGCCCCGCGGTTGTTGTAGCGCGTACCGCCAAATTCGCCATCACGATCTTCGCCCCACCATATACTCAAGTCGTAATAGTTATTGCACCATTGCACAGCAGTTTCACGCAGGGCGGGATTGCCGGTTCGGTAGTATTCATGGAAGATCGGTGGGCAGTGGTTGAGGCGATTCATGCTGTAGGCACCGGATTTGGGCATGGAGGCTACATTGCCGTAGTCATCACCAACGGCGCCTGCGGTGGCCATTGCATTTTGGTGGAATTGTTGTGATTTGGTGAGAAAGTCCCAAGGGGTGACATCGGTATTGGAGACATCACGGTAAATTTCTGCCCAGTATTCTGGAGCGACGGTGATGGTTTGTTTGGGCTCGAGCATGGCATTCCACCCGGGCTGATCTTTGGGTGAGATGACAACGGAGGCCGTACGCCATGCGGCTTCTTGATGGGGAAGCTTGTCATCGGCTTTGCTACGAAAATAAGCGAGGCCGGGCTGGCTAAAAGGACCAACTTCATTGATAAATCCTTTTTGCTTCAAATGCGCATCCGGGAATAATATCCGATATGGTCCCCAATGTATATCCGTAGGTTCTTTAGTATTAAAATAAATCGGTAATTCTGGCGGGTTAGATTCTGTTCTCAAGCTGTTGACTCCTGAAAGCCTTATAAGCCATCCAAAATCAGGTGAATACCCTTTCACAGGCGGTGTTTCGGTACTATCACTGCGTTGTTGCAAATGTGCTCGCACTGCAACATTACCTATCGAATCAGCTTTCACCTCAAGAATCCTGGGCCATTGCATGTCAGCAATTAACATGCGTACCCAAATGAATTGATTCCCTAATTCGATTATTTCTATTGTAGGGGTTGAGTCACATTCTGGTGCTATAATTTTTGCAGACCATAAATGTTGCTCCCCATATCTTATGTTTACTCCCCCCCCGCTAACAGTAAGGTTGAAATCACCCACACTTCCTCTAAATATTCCCTCCGCTAAAGCATACTTTGAATGCTCGGTGATTTTAGGAATGGTGACCAGTGAAAACTGTACGGGTTTAAGACTTGTAAAGTCATATTCAAATGTCAGCATCGCTCTACGTACCGATTCAGGAAGTCCAGAATGTTTTGTTAATACTCGTATGTCGGATTCAAACGTTTGCTCTCCCTGCTGCACGGCGACGCTTAATTCGGAGTAAAATGTACCTGGAGCGAAGGGTAGTGATGCGCGGACAATTTGCTTTCCGGTGACGGTGGGAGTGACGGTGAATTCGGGAAGTCCTGCTTTGCTGGGGATAACGACCCCTTCAGGAGATGCATGGGGTGGCTTCATGGTGTAGCGCTCGATCCAGTAGGCGTGGGCGGTCCCACTCAGGATCACCCAACATGCAATTACCCATACAGCATTTTTAAACATTTTCTTCATCCTTTTTATGTTGCTCTTGCTCACGCAACAAATAACGAAGGAATGATACTATTCCTTCGAATTTATAGGTACCATCGACATATTTTTCGATGACGTAGAACATAAAATAGTAAAAACGGGCGGCGGACCAGGTAACCAACAATACGAGGACTACGGTTGTCCAGCGGGGTGAATTAGCAACCAACAATGTGACTGAAATAATCAAAATCAGCAGGAACAACCAGCCTTTTAAGTAAATTAATTTTGACGATTTTAGGTCAGCCATTCTCCTGCCTTTCTTTTTTTAACTCCAACAATCGCCCCGGTTCATCGGTGTAAATGCGATCCACGCCGAGATCCAGCAAGCGTTGCATGGCCGCGACATCGTTCACAGTCCAGGCCCCCACTTCGATATTGGCGGCATGGATTTTATCAACGACTTCTTGGGTGATGCCGTCCACATGGATGACCATACTTTCGAAACCTTTGGCTTGGGCGATGGCGATGTCTTTGTCCACATCAAAATTGGCGGGGCGATCCCAAAACACATGTATAGTCGGCGCGAGTTCTTTTACTTTGGACATCTTGGCGAGATCGCCGTCATTGAACCCTACCCACGCTTCCATGTGCATGTCTTTGACCATTTTTACAGCCAGTTCGGTACTGCCGTCTTTAGGTTGTATGGATACCCGAGTTTTTCGTTGACTTCGAATTCGTTCTAGGACATCACTCAACAAGGGCATCGCTTCCTTGGGGCATTTATTAAGTGTCATTTCATTTCGTTCGCGAAAACGATGAGCCACATCAATCGTCGTGAGTACTGCATAATTTTCGTCGTGAACATGTACACTTCTATCGCCCACAGCTTGCGTGGTCTCGTCATGAATCACCACTAACTGACCATCTCGTGTGCGAAAAATATCGAGTTCAATCCAATCCACACCGAGCTTCATCGCACTCTCAAATGCGGGCATTGTGTTTTCTGGAAAGGTACCTGAATCGCCACGGTGGGCTGTAACACCGTTGTGTCGAAACGCAGGTTGTTCCGCAACCGCATTTATCGTGCAAAGTAGTATAAAAACTGCACTATAGTGCAGTTGATGTATCTTAAGCATTGAATTTCCTTACTTGCTGTAGCCCAGTCTTTATAGTAGGATTATCGATGTACCCATGAGCGAAGTCAAGCACAGGAGAAACCCCGTGAAGCCTATACAATGCATCATCGCCATATTTGGCCTTTTAATTCTCGCTAGCCCAATTACCTTTGCTCAAAAGAAAGTGGGTGTGCAGGGAAAAGACTTTGACACCTTGAGTGTTTCACGACTTAGCGCCGTGGTGGGCAATAATGAATTTATGGGTGAACATCATAAGGGGCGGTATAATGGCATCTTTTCGATGACTTCACCCGATCAAACGGAATCACCTTTTGTGCCCTTTTATGCAGGGCTGAATCTGGAGCACTATTTTGATGCGCAGAATCGGCATCCGGATGGACAGGTCTTTTTCGAACCGCGTGAATACCCGATGTCGTTTGAGAAGATAAACGACACTACGGCTACGATGCTTTTACCGAAGACGCCGTATTGGAAAGCGGAATGCGATATTACGGTGGAACTGAAGGAGCCGTATTATTTGGATTATGCTTTTCGTGTCACGCCGCATAAAAAGAAGATGGCAGGAAATTTATTTGGGGTGTTTTGGGCTTCGTATATGAATGCACCCATTGATAAGAGTGTCTATTTTCTGAGTGGTGACTCGACATTGGATGCCCCGAAGTGGCAGCAATTTTATTCTCAGGTGCACAATCGGGATAGTGTGTTACGCCACTCCTCGGACTCCTTTGAAATGCCGAAGGTGTATAAACCGGAGGCTTTGTGGCTGGAAGAATCGCCGTTGCGCTTTTCAGAGCCGTTTTATTATGGCCGCTATC
>CALLLL010000264.1 GCA_938082445.1 uncultured bacterium | reverse complement strand
TTTGGGGTGGTTTGATAATTTTGGGTAAAGCTCCTATTTCTGCCGATGCTGCTACTGCATTAATCGAAGGTCTCCCAGCAAATGAGCCTTATGCCGTTTATGGAGGTTCGGATCCATTGGATAATTCTGGAATTATTGAATACGTAAGTGTAAGACATGGAGGAACGTTAATTGGAGACGGAAATGAAATTAATGGTATTACATTCGGGGGTGTTGGATCAAGCACAACCGTCAATCATATTGAAGTTGTAGCCAACGTTGATGATGGTGTAGAGTTTTTTGGAGGAACCGTAGACGCATCTAACATTGTTGTTTGGGCGCAGGGAGATGATGCTTATGATATAGATCAAGCATATTCTGGTACTATAGATAATTTTGTTTACATCGCTGGAGCCGATTCAGATCATGGATTAGAAGTTGATGGACCAGAAGGATCTATGGGTGGAAGCTTCACCCTAATGAACGGAACACTTTATGGAATGACCGCTGAGATTGCAGATTTCCGTGACTCGGCAATGGGAACAGTCGAAAAAGTTTACATCGTAGGGTTTGATGATGCTGGAGATTGGGAAATTGACGAAACAGGTGGTGCTTACAACTACAACAATGGTCTATTAAACTTTTCACAAATTGAGATTGACCTAAGCTCGTACTCTTCGGGTGCAACGCTTGCAGATATTTTCTTAGATAAATCTGGCGCTATAACCTCATGGAATCCATCAGACTTTGCTTCATCAGTATCAACAGCAACCGTAGGTGCAGATGAAAGTCAATTAAGTTGGACTTATGCAGCCATGAAAGGTGCATTTTAATCGATTAAAAGCTCTTTCTACACCAATAAACTTAACAAATAGTTAATATAAGTTTAAAAGGCTCGAAATAGTTATTTCGAGCCTTTTTTCGTCTTTTGCGCACCAGTCAACTTGTGTCCATCAAATGAAAATTTTACATACAATCGTCGCATCACTTTTTTGTACCCTAGTATTTTCTCAGAACGGCAAGATTAGGGGAACTGTTTACGAACAAGAAACTGGTGAAGCTTTGTTTTATGCCAACGCACAGGTCGCTTCTTTAGGCGCAGTTGCCTTCACCGACTTTGACGGACACTTTGAGTTGAGTTTAGCGCCAGGTAAATATGAACTTGAAATCAGTTTTTTGGGATTAGCTACAATGATTATTCCCGATGTAGAGGTCATTGCTGGAGAAGTAACTGCCTTTGAGAATATTCGTTTAAAGCCAGCGTCCAATGAATTAATGACTGTCACTGTCACGGCATCTGCAATGAGAAATACAGAAAGTGCACTTTTAGATGTAAAAAAGAAGAGCGCTATTGTAATGGACGGTATATCCGCTCAAAATTTTAAGCGTATAGGAGATGGTAATGCTGCTGCTGCTGTAACACGTGTACCTGGCGTAAGTATACAAGGAGGTAAGTATGTATTCGTTCGTGGTTTGGGTGACCGCTACACTAAAACTCAACTGATGCGAATGGATATTCCAGGGTTAGATCCGGATAGGAATTCGCTACAAATGGACATCTTCCCAACAAATATTCTTCAAAACATTGTTGTACTTAAAACGCTCACCGCAGATCTACCTGCTGATTTCTCAGGTGGTTTAGTGAATATTGAATTGGTAGATTTCCCTACTAAGAGGACCTTAAACATATCCTCATCTTTAGGTTATACCCCTGGCATGCACCTTGTAGAGGGCCTGGGTCACCGAGGTTCAAGTACTGACTTTTTGGGCTTTGATAACGGGTTTAGAAACAATCCGCTTCCAATCCAATATATCTACCAAGGAATTCCCAATCCAGCATTGGATGACCCAATTACCACCCAATTGACTGAAAGCTTTAAACCTGTTCTTGGAGCCCAATCCCGTATAATGCCTTTAAATGGCTCTTTTGGAATTAGTGGTGGTAATCAAATCAAGAACGATAACGGCAAAACCATTGGTTATAATGGTTCATTCTCATATAAAGCAAACACTGATTTCTATGGAAGTATGAATGGCGACTCCACCCGTTTGTATGAACAAAACTTTTACCGGAAGCCCAATTTACTGTCTAGAACTAAACTCGAAGCTGATAGAACACAAGTAGGTTCATTAGCAATTAGTAATGTTTTCATGAGCGGTTTATTCGGTTATTCCATAAAAGATGATAACGATAAATATCGATTCACAATTATGCACCTGCAAAACGGTGAAACCCGCACAGGTAAATTCATTGAAACAGCATCAATAGAAAATTCGTTTGTGGGTGCACGAGATAACCTAGAATATTCTGAACGCTCTATTTCTTCTGCATTGTTTAATGGCCAGCATAGCAGACAGGACAATAATGTTAAAATTGATTGGAGAATAGCACCAACCTACAGTCGCATTGCAGATAAAGACATCCGATCAACCTCCTACCGAACAGAAGAAAACACATTTGCTATTGCACCGGGTGAAACAGGTTTTCCTAGCAGAATATGGCGTAACCTTAACGAATTCAATCTAGCCAATCGATTTGATGTGACTCGCAAACACACCCTTAGAGAACGTGATGCAAAATTGAAATATGGTGCCAGTTACACCTTCAAGTACCGAGATTATGAAATCCTTCGATATCAATTGCGAACCAAATCAATGAGCCGTCTGCCCGAGTTAACCGGAGATGCGGACGAGTTACTTTCAGACGCCTATATCTGGGATGTAAACTCGGATGCCGGAACCTATTATAGTGGTAACTACGAGGCAAACAACGCCTACCAGGGTATACAAAGTAATTTTGGTGCGTATGTAAATGAAGAGTTCAGCATAAATGCCCTTATGAAAGTAGT
>CALLLL010000263.1 GCA_938082445.1 uncultured bacterium | reverse complement strand
TTTAGTTTTTAAATTACTTCCCAAAATATAGTCAAACTGTACCATACCCCTTAGAAAAAAGAAACCGTCCTAATAACAATGGTGACCTTAAACGCGATGATAGTCTCCTTGCCAATCTTTAACCAATCGCTTGATCGATTTTAGATCACGAATATCTTCATCCAATACTTTGGTCACCAACTCAGCCAACTCAGCATCCGAAGCAAATCGTAAAGCAATTAGTTGTGGTATAGATAAGCTTTCAGCTCGAGCAGCCAATTCAGGCTCCAATACTTTCTCCATTCGTAAATACATCTCGGTTCGAATGATCCGATCTTGTAAACGTACGGCATAAGTCCGTGCGGCAAAAAAGACCACAAAGCCTGTAAGCCCCGCAAAAAGAACCCCCAGAGATAGGACCATGGTATTGCCCGTGATACAAGCGGCCACCCCCAGGATTATGGTAATAAATGATAACAACGCACTCGTTATCCCTTTGGCTTCAATACGAGTGTGATTTTGTAAATTTTGACCAGAATGCTCTGACATGGGGGTATTCCTCCTGTTTTATGGACCGTTAGGCACAAGCTATAAACTACCAAGCTTTAACAGTATTAGCAATAAAAATATTCGCAACCCCGCTTTGATATATGGTAAATTAGTTCATAACTTACTTATTTATTTATTCAGGAGATTTTCCCCATGTCTAGCGAGTCAATCAAGAAGCCTACACGACGTGACTTCATACGCACTTCAGGCCTTACTGTCGGTGCTGCCAGCGTATTCAGCATTGGTGCACCTGCCAATGCCGCCAAAAATGAAACCCTCAAAGTTGGGTTGATTGGTTGCGGTGGACGCGGTAGTGGCGCCATCGTACAAGCTGTATCCGCAGACCCCGATACTGAAATTTTTGCACTGGGCGATGCCTTTGCCGATCAAGTTGACAATCAAGTCAAAAAACTCAGCAAATCCAAAGTGGCCGATAAACTTAAAGTAGACGATGACCATAAATTCTCAGGGTTTGACTCATACAAAGGCGTAATTGATTCCTGCGATGTTATAGTGCTCGCTTCCCCCCCCGCATTCCGCCCCAAACACCTCGCCTACGCTGTTGAGAAAGGCAAGCACGTGTTTTGCGAAAAACCCATCGCGGTAGACCCAGCCGGTGTTCGCTCCGTTCTCGCAACCTGTAAAAAAGCTGAGAAAAAAGGCCTCAACATCGTTTCAGGTCTTTGCTACCGCTACCAATTCTCAAAACAAGACACTATTCAACAAATCCACGATGGTGCCATCGGTGATATCATCACCATGCAAACCACCTACAACACTGGTGGACTCTGGCACAAAGGCCGTAAAGACAATTGGTCCGATATGGAATACCAAATGCGCAACTGGCTTTACTTTTCCTGGTTATCCGGTGACCATATCAACGAACAACACATTCACAGCCTCGATAAAATCGGTTGGGCCATGAATAATGTATACCCTGACAAAGTAACGTCATCCGGTGGTCGCATCTCTCGCACCGATGAAAAATACGGCAATATCTATGACCACTTTAATTCCGTATACGAATGGGATACTGGCCAAAAAGCCTTCAGTTCCTGTCGTCAAATCGTAGGCACCAGCACCGACGTTTCCGATCATATCTACGGAACCAAAGGAACAGCGCAATTACAACAACACTCCATTGATTTCCGCGACGGAAAAACTTGGCGCCACGAGAAAAAAGGCGCAGACGATATGTACCAAAACGAACACAACGCGCTCTTCGCAGCCATTCGCTCCGGCGAAACCGTCAATAACGGTGACTACATGTGCGGCTCTACTCTCATGGCCATTATGGCCCGTATGTCCGCCTACACCGGAAAAACAGTTACTCGCGAGCAAGCACTTAAATCCAAACTAAACTTAGTGCCTACCGATTTAGCTTGGGGGGATAATAAAGTCGACGATGTCGCAGTTCCCGGTGTTACAGAGTTTATCTAAGCTTCGTCAACCAACATGAAACACACCACCCCGCTATTTGAGACCGCCTCAAATAGCGGGGTTTCTTTTAAGGAATGCTATGCACACACTTACTCCTGAACAGATCTGTAGCTATCGCCAAAATGGTTATCTAATCGTTTCAAAAAGTTTGGACCCTATTTCCATTGAATCTTTTCGCGAGGAGTTCCAAAGACACCACACCCAACAAAGCACCAAACGAGGCAGCTCCATCTACGGTGTCCGCAACGTACTCGAAGATTTTGATACTGTTCGCACCCTTGCCCATTCTGCTCAATACGCCTTATGGCTTAAGCAACTATTAATCACAGATGCGTTCCCCACACGTGGTCTCTACTTCGACAAACTCGATGGCGCCAACTGGCACCTACCCTGGCATCAGGATCTCGCCATTGCAGTTAAGAAAAAAATCGATACCGAGGGATATCATGGCTGGTCTATGAAAGAAGGCGTCACACACGTAATTCCACCTCTTCCCATTCTTGAAAACCGAATTGCCATGCGTTTTCATCTGGATGACTGTGGTATTGAAAACGGCGCATTGAATGTACTCCCCGGTTCTCACCGTCACGGAAAACTTAGTCACCAAGACTTAACTCAGTGGACTGAAGGTCATTCAGCTGTACCTTGCACCTGTAACAAAGGGGATGTCCTCATCATACACCCCCTAGTGCTCCATGCTTCTTCCCCAGCCATCTCTCCCACGCATCGTCGTGTGATCCATATTGAATATGCCACACTTCCTCTCGACGGGAATTTGGAATGGCATTATCACAAACACCCATAAAAAATCCTGCTCTCCACCAAGGTAGACAACAGGATACATTTGTTCATTTTTGTATTGAGACGCGCTATCGAATGTCCGCTTCAAACCAACGTAACAACGCCACCATCCCTTTGGCTTGACGCAACATTGTGGCCTTTAACCCCCGATCGCGAAGCTTATCCTTGGCCTCTTTACGCGAATGCGCTACGACCACACCGCCGATGAAAGACTTCTCGTCATCACCCTCAGCACGGATTGCATGATATTCATATGTTGGCATGGTTCACCACCTCCTACGTAACTCTCACTATTCTTACTACTCTATAGTGTACCATTTCACCAATCATTTTCAAAGGGGCTAAATTTCACCATAAAAAAAGCCCGATGCAAGCACATGCTCACATCGGGCAATAAAATATTAACCAAGAGAAACTTAGGTCGTTATATCGTTGAAGGCTGTATTGTCATAGGCCTCTGTGCTTGTATCTTTCATACGCTTACGCACCTTACCCGAATCGTAATCTTTTGGAATCGGTGTGGGGTACTCATTATTGAAACACCCCAAACAAAACTGGCTTTTATCCATGGTAGTGGCTTCAACTAAGCCATCAATGGTTTGAAAGGCCAATGAATCAACGCCCAACTCTTGACGCATCTCCTCGTCAGACATGGTATAGCCGATGAGTTTTTCTTTATTGGGTGTATCAATTCCGTAATGACACGAATTGATTATTTTTGGACAGCTCACACGGAAATGTATTTCCTTAGCATTACAACGTCGCAACATCTTCACAATCTTTTTAGACGTCGTACCACGCACAACACTGTCATCAATCAATACAATACGCTTGCCTTCAATCGCACTACGCGAAGGATTCAGTTTAATCTTCACTCCGAAATCACGAATATGCTGATCCGGCTCAATAAACGTACGGCCCACATAATGGTTTCGAATGAATCCCATATCAAAAGGAATATCAGCGGCATGTGCATAGCCCAAGGCTGCAGGGTTCGAAGAATCAGGAACCGCCATCACCAAGTCTGCTTCAACAGGCGCCACGCTGGCTAGATTGGCCCCTAAGCGCTTACGTACTTCATCCACGCTCTGACCAAAAATTATACTGTCTGGACGCGCCACATACACAAATTCGAATATGCAAGAACGCGGCGTGGATTGCTCAAATGGACGGAATGATTCAATTCTGCCGTCTTTGGATATACAAATCACTTCGCCCGGCTCGATTTCACGAACCCAGTCAGCGTCGATAATATCCAATGCACAAGACTCACTGGCTAAAATGTGCGCATCGCCCAATTTACCCAGCCACAGAGGACGCATCCCTTGCGGATCACGCCCTGCAACAACCACATCACCATTGGTCGTCAATACAGACCAAGCACCCACCACTTTACTTAACGCTTCAATCACACAATCCACAAAACGCTCATGTTTCGCGCGGGCGATCAATTGAATGATCACCTCACTATCGGTCGTGGATTGGAAAATAGACCCTTCATCTTCCAACTGCTCACGCAGCTTTTTGGCATTCACCAGGTTCCCGTTATGGCCTAAGGCCATCGAACCACGTGAATAATCCACCGGCAAAGGCTGTACATTACGCAGATCACTGGTACCATGTGTAGAATAGCGCACATGCCCAATCGCTGTACCGCCCCGCAAACGCGCAAGTTTATGCGGTTTAAAGACCTCAGAGACACGCCCAACACCCCGGTGCGCATTCAAGTGACCATCATCGCATACCACGATACCAGCCCCTTCTTGCCCACGGTGCTGCAATGCATAGAGCCCAAGATACGTTAACGTAGCCGCTTCTTCATGCCCGACTACACCAAACAATCCACACTCATCCTGCAAATGGTCGTCAGTAACTGCACGGGAATACGCCTCAGGTAAATTATCCAGACGTTTTGCAAGCTCTTTACAGGGGATTGGATCCCCCGGTAATACAAAATGACCACTCACGCCTTGCGTAGAATCGTTGGACATCTTAAAACTCCGAACCGCCAGTAATCAATCGATACGCTTCAACATACTTATCTCGGGTTTTCTCGATTATATCATCTGGTAACGGCGGTGGGGGTGAATCTTTATCCCAATCAGTCGTCTCCAAATAGTCACGTACAAATTGCTTATCAAAGCTTGGTTGCCCTTGACCCGGCGTATATTGATCCGCTGGCCAAAAACGTGAAGAATCCGGCGTCAAAACCTCATCCGCCAAGACCAATTTCCCGTCAAGCGTACCAAACTCAAATTTTGTATCGCATAAAATAATGCCACGAGACGCGGCATAATCACGGCCCATATTGTACACAGCCAATGCTGCTTCAGATGCCTGACGATTCCAGTCTTCACCAATAATATTCGCCGCTTCAGTCGGATGAATATTGATGTCGTGACCATCGGTCGCTTTAGTTGCCGGAGTATACAAAGGTTGTTCCAGTTTATCCGACTCTACTAAACCACTGGGTAACTCAATGTCACAAACAGTGCCTTGTTTCTGATACTCTTTCCAGCCACTACCGGCCAAGTATCCGCGAATCACAAATTCGACAGGAAACATATCGCATTTTTTCACCAACATGGAGCGACCTTCAAACTGATCCGCTGCAGCTTGGAAATCTTCTGGAAAATCCTTGAGATCCATCGAAATCACATGGTGATCAACAATCCCTTTTTCTTTGAGCATCTCAAACCAGAACATGGACATGTGTGTAAGGATCTTACCTTTATCAGGTACCCCCTCAGGCTCAACCCAATCAAATGCAGAAATCCGATCGGTCACTGCAATGATCATTGTGTCACCAAGATCGTACAAATCACGTACTTTCCCACGGGCCAACGGTTCACGGTTTGGTAATCTTGTTTCAAATAACGCTTCTACAGCCATTCGACTCTCCCCTTCATAAAGAAGCCAACAGTTATAAGTACAGGTTTTAAAGTTACTTAGAGAATATAATCAGTGATTTATTTACCACTAAAAACAGATATCCCCTAAGACTTTATTCACCAATGTAAAAAAAATTAGACAGCCTTACTACCGCAATCTGGAAATCATACTGACTCCTTGGGGCAAAGTCAATTCAGAACGAAAATAAATTGCTATTTCGTTTTCCATTTCATACATTTTCAGGCATACTATGTATATCGATCAGATTTTCTGACCAAACAACGTCGAAATGAACGCCCATATATGCATATAGTACTACCGATAATATTTATATCACTCTTTATTCCCTACATGGGATGGGGAATCTATATCCTGCGGCTTCAATTTACCTTCCGCGAAGAACTAGAAGCCCAATTCAAATGGTTCACCGTGGCTGGTGTACTCATATTCCTTGTGACAGAACTCTTCATTCTGCGCCTGTGGATGGGCACCAGTTCTGGATACTATGCCTTTACAACCCTCGCTCTCATGTTGACCACAGCCGCACTCTATGGGCACCTCTTTGTATCCATTGCATCACAAATGGCTGTCGATATCATTCACCCGCCCGATGAGCACGAACCCGACGTCCCTGACTTCTCCCCCGCCGAAGCCCTTGAACAAGTGGGTGACTACGATGGTGCACTCAAAGAATACCTTGTCATTGGGCGTATCTTCCCAAAAGATCCCGATCCGGTACTGCGCCTCGCTGAAACCTATATGCACATAGACGAAAAAGAAAAAGCCGCGAAATACTTTGAAAGAGGGCTTGATCTCATTGCGGAGCCCATCCGTGCCCAACGAGTCACCAACCGCCTATTCGGAATTTATACCCGTGAGCTCGAACAACCAGATAAAGCTAAAGCCATTTTAGAAAACTTTCTCCAACGCTATACTGGTTCTGAAGAATGTGCCGCCATTGAAAGACGACTAAAACAACTCGAAGAACCCAAAGAAGAATCCGAAGTCTTTCAGTCCACTACCGGGATGCTGGAGTCGATGGAACCGCCGTCGGTCGATCTGTAGGAATCACCAAATTCCGAACCCCCACTTCCCGAGCTAGATCCATCACTTTCACAATCGGATCCCACGCTGCCCCTGCATCTGCACGTAATATAACCTGCGCATTTGGGTCATCGGCCACAACCGACTTCAATTGGGCCTTAATATCTTCCAAGGCCAAAGGTTCACCGTTAAATAATAAGGCTCCCTCCACACTCACCACCACCTCGGTGAAATCCAATTCCTGCGCAGAAGAAGTCCCCGCTTGAGGCAAGGTTATATCAATAGCCTCCTCCTCATTCTTAAATGTGGAAGAGACCATAAAAAAGATAAGTAAAAGAAACATTACATCGATAAGCGAGGTAATATTAATCAAGGGTTTTCGCCGTTTTGAAGGTGCACCAAAGGCTTTACTCATAAAATATGCCCCCTTTTTGGTGATTCACTCATAAAAACTCCCTACACCTTTGCATTATTCACTTTTATGCGGTAACATTTAGATGAAAATAGCACTATAGCCAATGATAGCATTCAGAAGGTCATGAACCCAACTATGTTGAGTAAAGCAAAAATCTGTGTCGTCGACGACGAGGCAGTGATTACCGACGTGCTAAGCGAAAGCCTGCGCGCACACAATTTTGATACGTTAACGGCCAATAATGGTCAAGATGCCATTGAGCTCTGCAAGAAAAATGACATCGATCTCATGCTACTGGATGTGATGATGCCCGTTATGGACGGGTATGAAGTCTGTAAAGCCCTTAAATCTGATGAGGCCACCAAAGACATTGAAGTTATTTTCGTCACCGGTAAGTCCGAACCCGAAAATCACGAAGAAGGCTTTAAATTAGGGGCTATTGACTATATTACCAAGCCATTCAACCTCCCCATGGTTATGGTCCGCGTTGAAGCAGCCCTACGAATGCGCCAACAAGCCACATCAGACTCTATGACCGATATCCTACAAGATCTCGGCGATACTGACAGTGTTACCGGGCTTAAAAACCAACGCTATTTACTCAATCAGCTCCAACATGAGATCGATAAGTCTAAACGCTACCATTATCCGGTCTCCTGTGTCATATTAGACCTCGATACCATCCGAACCACCGATGACAAACAAAAAGATCTCAGTGTGGAAGACCTCCTGGCTGAAGTTGCCATGGAAATCCGCAGTTTCACGCGTTCATACGATATTTTAGCCCGATTCGATGGCACCCTATTTGCCGCCGTACTCCCCCACAGCGACGCCAATGACGCTGTGAACTACGGCCGTAAAATCATGGAAGATATTGACGCAACGACCTTCTCCGACCCCAATGCGCCGACTAAAGTTTCGGTAAGTGTGAGTGCCGTAACTGTAATCGACGGAGCACTCACGGATGCAGAGCTCGTCTTTGGTGAGACCATGAAACTCTTACTTCAGGCCAAAAGCATGCCCAAGAACAACCGCATCAAAGGCCGAGAAATCAACCCCGCCTAAAGTTTGCCATTCACTGTGTTAAGTATTTTCCCTTGTTGAAGCAAAGGAAAGGCCCATCTCCGCCTTCTCGAAGATGGGCCGTGTTATCCAGATTGTCTTACTACCAGCTTAAAAAACGGTCAGTTAACTTTCTGCCTCCATTTCTTCCCCCGCCAGTAAAGCGGGCGATCCAGCTACGTAGCAAGTATTTAAACCCGGACTTACCATAGACAGACCACCTCCTTTCTAGAATCATAGAGCGCTTCCCGGATTCCCACCACAGGCCCCCGTTGTCGCCTTATGTCTGTAGACAATTAAGCATAAATATGACAATTTTGCAAGAACTTTTTTTTAGTCTATTTTTTTAATCAAACATATCCATCTGCTTGCCCGTAATCTTCTCAAAGCTTTGCCCGAAACACGCCAACAATGCATCGGCTGCAGGGGCCAATTGTTTATCCAGGTAATGAGCATAATCCAAGGCTGAGGGTTGGTTTTCTATCGGCTCAGGCCCATTCACTGTAATCACATATTCCACCCAGCGCCGGTTCTCCCCCAATTTCTTCGCCGCTTGCGCATGAGGCGGAATATTCTTCGTATACTCCTCGATTTTCTGACGCAATCGCTTTCGGTATATCAATTCATGATCGAATTCACCTTTCAACACCCCATCCGCTATCGACTTCACATAGTCCTCAAAAGGCTCCTCTAAAAACACCCGTCTAAAAAGCTCCTGCTGAAATTGCCGAGCCAAAGGCGTCCAATCAGTCCTTACAGATTCCATTCCTTTAAACTGCACCTCATAATGTTCATCATCTTTTCGAATTAGGCCGGCATATCGCTTCTTACTTCCCTTTTGAGATCCCCGAATCGTGGGCATAAAAAATGTAGAATAATGCGTTTCAAATTCAATCTCCAAATGCGATGCTACATTCATTTCTTCCTCAAGCGTTTTTGTCCACCAACTATTTAGTTGTTCAGCTAAAGATTCCCCAATCTCCGAACATACTAGGCCCGGTTCATCGCCAACCAATACAAACACTGAATCGGTATCGCCATAAATAACATCGTACCCTTTAGACTCGATAAACGTTTGACTGCGCGTAATTAATTCGTGCCCACGCTTGGTAATCGATGTAGCCAACTTGGGATCATAAAATCGACAACCACTCGACCCCAAGACACCGTAAAAAGAATTCATAATTATTTTTATCGCATACGACAAGGCCTGATCGTTCTCCTGCTTGGCCTTTTCACGTGCAGCCCATAACGATTCAATCAGGTCGGGCAAGATAGAATGTTCTTTTGAAAACTGTGCACCAATAAACCCCTCTACCTGCTCTCCATCCACCCAATGCAATCCCAAGGGATCGATATAAAATGTTCGGATGATACTGGGATACAGGCTTTTAAAATCCAATACCAGAACATTTTTATACAGCCCTGGCTTGGATTCCATCACATAGCCCCCTGGACTTGTAATGGGGTCTTGAATCGCTCCGGTATCAGAAGCCACAAATCCTTCCCGATGGAGACGCGGTAAATAGGAAAAATCAAATGAGGCGACAGAGCCCCCTAAACGATCCAAGGGCAATCCAGTTAAACAACTGCGTACAATGGAAAAATTCAGCAAGTCCGCTTTTTCAAAAATCTCATACACCAA